>NZ_CEXWTU010000160.1:0-11762 GCF_982758155.1 Marinagarivorans sp.
GGGTTTGTGGGTGCTTGCTTGGCAAGGCGAAAATATGGCGTAATAGCCGGCTATTACAAATATTTCCAACGAAGGCAAGCGTGAACCCAGGAATTCAAAAGCGGGAAGTTATTTCATGCCCGCCCCTAAGGTCTTTCAAGTATTAGGTGTGAAGCTTTATTATTGCCTCGTCCCTTACATCGGGTAGGACCATGTGAAGCGCGATGATGGCCCCATCCAGTACTCGTTTGTGAGTGGGTTGTAGGTCACCGCTTCAATAGTATTTTCAGACGGCCTGAATTGGTAATAACGCGTAACGCCATTATTGTCGCATTGGTAGTCGGACATAATTTCGTGTACATCTTGGCCGTTATTATTTTTAAATACGTTGTGCCATTCTTGGTCGCAGTAATGCCCCGATATCATTAAAAAGACATTGGGGTTTTCTTTTGCGAGAGCAACAAAATCGCCATGATTAATGTCATGAGTAGAAATTATCGCGCGTTTTCCAGGGTTGGCTTTAAGGTGTTGGTTGGCCCATTGGTACTCGGCGGCATTCATTCCGTAGCCTATTGAAATTAGCATAAATTCTAAATTACCAGCTTCGAAAAAATTCAAATTATTTTCGTAACGCCCTTCGGGGTAGCTATCGATAAACCAAGGCTTATCTTCAAAGTGGGATACAGGGTATTCCTGATTAAATTTGTTCCAGCTATCGGCCCCTAGGGGTAAGTCGGTATCGTGGTTGCCCGGTGCAATGGACCACGCTAGGCCGGCATTTTCGATATCGGCCCAGCCTGTTTTAAAGCTGGCCCATTCGTTTTGTAAATCGGCATGGTCTACAACATCGCCTACATGGGCGACAAACTTAATATTGAGCGGGTCTTTTTGTGCGGCGATCCATTGTGTTTGCGCCGTGTATTGGCCAAAGGTAGAGCCCTTATATGAAAAGTCCATCACCATAAATTGGGTGTCCGGTACGACCATCAGCACAAAATCATCGTCATTTGTCGTGTCGTTTGTTGGCAAGCTATTCCAGCCGGCTTCTATTTGCTCTGTGGTAATACCACACCCTCCATCGTCACCAGCCTCTAAGCGGCGCGGTACAAAAATTTCATTCACATCACCCATTTGCGCAACGGCGCTAATGTTGGTTCTTGAATCATCCCAAAAAATAACCCGCGCACGATCGTTTGCGCTATCGGGGTTTAACCCGTAGTGGCGCATAATTTTTTGGATGCCTTCGGGTTTAGAAGTGTTGGGGTCCATGTGGTAGGCGCAGTTATCACAGTTCCAGTTAGCTTTGTTGTCGATGGCGGGATAGTTAATGGCTGAATTGGCGTTGGCGTAATGTGTTGAGGATAAAAATTCGGGGAATTGATTTTGGCTAACGATTGGGGCTACTTTATCGTTATAGTCCGTGGCTAAGGGGGCGTGGCTGGCTATGCCGATATAAGCATTGTTGGCCACACATTTTGCAATGGCCGCACGGGCATTAACGCCCAAGCATTGCTCAAACCAACCGTAGGTGGGTGCGCTATTGGTGCGGCAAAAGTAGTCACTATTATTTTGTGTTTGCGCACATTGGTGGCTAGAAAGGGTTAGGTCGTAATCGAAAATACACAGTGCAGGTTTATTGCCGCTGTTAGGCGGTGTGCCTAAGGTTGTAACGGTTACAGGGGCGGATGGTATCGCACCAATAGTATTACTGGCGGCCACCCAAAAAGTGTAGCTAGTGCCTGGTGTTAGCGCTGTAATATCGGCGTGCGTAGTGTTTGCAGGTAACGTAAGTTGTGGTGTTGTTGGCTGCGTAGTACCGGTGGAATAATAAATACTATAGGCGGTTTCGTTATTGGCATTATCGAACCAACTTAAGGTAGCGCCTTGCTCTGTGGTGGTAGCGCTTAGCTGTGTTGCGGGTGAAGGGGCGCCGTCTTCCATAAAATAAAAATAATCGATATTGGCAATGCCGGAACCGTTAACACCGACAAAATAAATATCGTGTAATCCTGTGGTCGTTTCACAGCTAAATGTTTGCTCGGTATACAGTGTCCAATCGTTGGTATTACTCGGTGTGATTTCACAAATAACAGGTCCGTTGATGTTATTTAGGCGCACATCAATTTGGCCACCAGAAGAATCTTTGGCCATGCTCAAACGAATGCTGTTTGCTTCTTTTAAACCGAATGCCACATTATTAAAAGCGATGTAAGACTCGGCATCAAAATAACCAACGGCACTGTCTTGCGTGACCAGCATGGTGTTGGCCTGGTCGCTATAGTCTTCGGCTTCTAAGCGCGTAAAAGCCGCTGGGGGTGGATTATTTTGGCTGGAGCTAGAATTGGCACTAGAGGCGACTGAGCTTGAATTTATTTCGCTGGATGAGTGACTACTGGAAACCGGCTGAAGTGAGCTTGCTGCACTGCTCGGCAGGGCTAGGCTACTGTTTTGCTGTGCGCTGCTGGTTTCGGTGGGGATTATCTCGCCACCACACCCGCTGATAAAACCGACGGCCAGCAACGATAGCCCCAATACGGTATTTGTACCTGTGGTTACCTTTTTCATGGTTAGTTTATTCTCAATTATTGTAGTCAGTGGGTGATGTCTTTTCGGCCTTGAAACCGCCGGCGTTTTCAGGTGCCCCCTTTTTGTTAAAGGGAATTCAAAAAAGCGATCAGCTGGTTGCGTTGTTCTAAGTTCATTTGTGTGAAGGTTTGGCGCGGAGCAAGGGCTTCGCCGCCGTGCCATAAAATAGCTTCACTGAGTGTGCTGGCGCGGCCATCGTGCAAATAGGATGCTGTTCCATTACCGACGGCGGCGGTTAGGCCTAAGCCCCACAAAGGTTTGGTACGCCATTCACGACCGTGTGCGTTAGGGGTACTTAAGTTGCTAGCTAAGCCATCGCCCATGTCGTGCAGTAATAGGTCGGTATAAGGGTGAATCGTTTGATTACGCAGTTCGGCAAAGGGGTGGTTGTCGCCAGTTTGTAGGCTGGGTAGGTGGCAGTTTGTACAGCCAATGGCGTTAAAAATTGCGGCTCCGGCGATCACATCACTGTGGCTAATATCGCGCCTAGGCGGTACGCCAAGTGTTCTCAAGAACGCGGTGATGTTGCTCAGTGTATTGTCATCGACTTCCGCCAACCCTTGGGGGGTAGGGAATAGTGAAGAGCTGACGCCCATATCGACATGTAGTGCGTTGGCGACTTGCTCTTGTAAGCTTGCGCGCTCGGCTTTCCAGCCAAAGCGGCCAACCTGTGGCGTGCCGTTGGGCGCGCTATTTACCAAGCTTAAGCGGCCAGAAATACCGTCGCCGTTGGCGTCTGTTGGGTCGGCTTGTTGGGCGAGCGTGTTTTCATCAATGGCTTCTAATAACCCCATGCCCACCAGTTGTGGCGCGGTACGTGCCGAGAACAAAGTAATGGGTTGGGCGCTGTTGAAGGTGAATTCAGGTTTGCGAAGCTTGTAAGGGGTGCCATCGGCAAAGGTGCCTTCTGTGTCAATGAAGTTGGTTAAGTTGATAGTCGCTTCCGCTTGGCCAGTAAGCGATTGAGTTTGCAGTGTAGTGCCGTAAGAGCGGTGCGGTATTGCATGGCCGTTGGCATCTTCTTCCGCGACCTTGAAAACCAGTTGCTGCGTAACCGAGCCAAGGGTAGGCGGTAGGCTGCGGCCGTTATTAACGTGACAACTGACGCACGATGGAGCAATAAGGTTGGGGCCGGCAAGATTTTTAATGTTCTCAAATACCCCGTTACCTTGCTCCGAGTGCTCGCCGGTGATGAAGCTGGAGTGAAAAAGGCGGCGCCCTTCGACAAAAGCTTGCGCATTTTGCGGGGCCATATTTTGTGCCATTTGTTGAAACGAACGCATGGGCTCGCCAGACAAATCGGCGCTTAGTGTGGTGTCGCCACCGCTAAGTGCTATGGCGGGTAGCGGCGCCGAGGCTTGCGCTAAGGCTCCGGCCACGGGGTAACCGCCGGTGGCATCCCACGCTACAGTGCCAGGGGTACCTAGTATTAACAGCCACGTACGCGAGTAGTAGTTGGCGTCGCCACGGTCTTCACCGACGCCATCGGTACGGTTTAAATTAATGGTGATTTCGAATTCCATTGGGCTGCCGGCTTTAACGCTGACTGGGGAGTTTGCGACCAGAGGCTCACGCAGGGTGTAGCGGTAATGATGTCGGCCGTCGTTGTATTCGTCAGTTACGGTGGTAAACAATACGCCGGCAAAATAATCGGCCACGGTGTTGCGCCCCGAAAAGAAAATGCGCAGTGTGAATACGGCATCGCCCTCAAAGGGGTGGTCGGTTGTTACATTGAAAATCACTTCGTTATCCCCGGATGGGGTTTTGTCGATAATTTCCATTTCGAAGGTGCGTTTTTCAAAATAAAAACGAGGGAAGCGTCTGTAGCGCATAAACGCTTCGCCGTCTTCTCTGGCGTGGCGCTCTCGTACCCGCTCGCCAAAATAGGTATAAGCAAAGCCGTTACGCAGAGTTTTAAGTGCAGGCTCTTGGGCTGTGTCAGCGGTGTATAAAGGCGTAAAAAACCCGTCGCCTGGATTATTCGCTGTCGAGCTACTCGTGCTGTTGGTGTTATTAGAACTATTCGTTGGCGCACTATTCGCACTGGATGAAGTACCCTCTTCGGGAGTGTCCACCATGCCGGGCGGGGTGGTTGTACCATCGCAGCTGGTTAGTATAAAAAGCATTAACCCAATACGAGTTAAGAGTGAAATGCTAATAGGTAGGATGGTGTGGCGCGGGCTTATCATCGGGCTCGTACTCTTGAATAAGAACAGACGCCTGAATTGTGCTGCGTGAGGCAAGCACTATCGCCCCAGTACAAGAAGAAGCCGGTATTGGCACGTGCCACTAGCTGATTTTTATGCTGCAAGTGGCACTTTTTGTTGCGCGATATGGGCGTTATTCTATAACGTAAAGTAGGACGTTTATTTGAGAGCGGCGTAAACACTGGGCTTCTAGAGGGGTTGTATGTAGCCTTTTACTCGTTATCGGCGGGGGGGCACAGCTTGAATTTAAGGGTAAAATAGTATTTGAATTGAGTCACAAAAATACAATATGTCGGAGTGTTCTGATATTGAATCTTGTAATTCCAGGCTGTATTACGGGGGAAGATAATAAAAGTTTAGCCCATTAGGCGGTGGGAATTTGGAGGTAAGCCTGCTTGTGCCCCTCGTCCCTAATTAACCGCGCACTGCAGGATTAGCGCCCACAAAAAAGGCCGCGGGTTAAAAACAGGCGGCCTTTTAGGTCTAAATGACTACAGCTAAATAACTAAAGAAGGTTAACGCTCTAAATGCGCAATTTTTCCCGGTACGCCATCCCATTCTTCGGCATCGGCAGGGGCTTCTTTTTTCTCGGTAATGTTTGGCCATACTTCAGCGAGTTCGGCGTTTAATTCCAAGAAGGCTTCTTGATCTTCGGGTAACTCATCTTCCGAGAAAATAGCATCTACGGGGCACTCTGGCTCGCACAGTGCGCAGTCGATACATTCGTCAGGGTGAATAACGAGTGTGTTTGGGCCTTCATAGAAGCAGTCAACTGGGCACACTTCTACACAGTCTGTGTGTTTACATTTAATGCAGTTTTCGCCGACAACAAATGTCATTGGATGAACCTCTATATTCGTCTGGTTGCGCTATAGCGCTGAAGTGGGCGGTTACAGGGTAATCGCCGCCTCGATAGGCGCTTGGCATTGTGGGTCTTAATTTTAAGCGCGATATTCTAACAGTTGCTCGCGGAAAGGAAAGTCTAACTGTACGCCGGCTTATACCATTTTCTTTAATTTATAGATTAGCTGCAGTGCATCAAAGGGGGTTAGCTGGTTTGGGTCACACTCGATAATGGCTTCTTCGGCGGCGCTAAGGGCGCTACCAAAAAGGTCGGGCTGCGGACCACTTGCTTTCGCTTTTGGTGTGGCAACCGCTTTAATGGGTTCTGGCGCTGGTGGCGCAGCAACGGGGGCTGGCTCAAAAACCGGTGCAGGGATGACCATGGGCTCTGGTGTGGGCTGCCCTTCTAGGCGGGCTAATTGGCACTGTGCATTGTAAATAACCGGCGCAGGAATACCGGCGAGCTTAGCCACTTGTAAGCCGTAGCTTTTACTGGCCGGACCTTCTTCAATGCTGTGTAAAAACACGATGTTATCGTTGTGCTCAGTAGCGCTTAGGTGCACATTATTCACCGTGGGGATTTGGTCCGCCAGGGTGGTTATTTCAAAATAGTGGGTTGCGAATAGGGTGTAGGCTTTGAGCTCTTTGGCGAGATGCTCGGCGCAGGCCCAGGCTAGCGATAGGCCATCGTAGGTACTGGTACCACGGCCGACTTCGTCCATCAGTACCAAGCTGTTGTCGGTTGCGTTATGCAGAATGTTGGCTGTTTCGGTCATCTCTACCATAAAAGTAGAGCGGCCCCCGGCTAAGTCATCTGACGAGCCTATGCGGGTAAAAATGCGGTCAACTAAGCTGAGCTCGCAAGCCTGTGCGGGTACATAGCTGCCCACTTGCGCCAGCAATACAATTAACGCGGTTTGGCGCATATAGGTCGATTTACCGCCCATGTTCGGGCCAGTAATCACCAGCATGCGGCGCTCGTTATTACACACCACGCTGTTGGGTACAAACGGGGTTTCCAGTACATCTTCAACCACCGGGTGGCGGCCATTGGTAATGTTAATGCCGGTTTGATGGCTAATGGTGGGGCAGCACAAATTAAGGTGTTCGGCGCGCTCGGCTAGGCCACACAGCACATCCAGTTCACTTACCGCCGCGGCGGCGTTTTGTAGTGCTAATAAATGCTTGTTACAGATTTCGATCAGTTCGTCGTACAGGGCTTTTTCGCGGGCGAGTGAACGGCTTTTAGCCGATAACGCTTTATCTTCAAAGGTTTTTAGCTCGGGCGTTATAAAGCGCTCGGCATTTTTAAGGGTTTGCCTGCGTTGGTAATCGGCGGGGGCTTTGTCGGCTTGCGCCGCGCTCATCTCAATAAAATAACCGTGCACGCGGTTGTAGCCCACTTTTAGGGTCGGTACGCCGGTGCGTTCGCGTTCGCGGGCTTCTAGGTCGAGCAGAAATTGGCCGGCGTTCGTGCTGATGTTGCGCAGCTCGTCGAGTTCGGCATCGTAACCATTAGCAATAACACCGCCATCGCGAATAACCACGGGCGGGTTTTCGATAATTGCTTTTTCAAGAGTGGCGACCAGCTCAGGGAATTCGCCCACTTGTTGCGCCAGTGTACCAAGGTGATGATTGTCGATATTCTTGAGCAGCGTTTGTAATTCTGGGAAGGCACCCACAGAGCTGCTTAAGCGCGATAAATCGCGAGGGCGGGCCGAGCGTAAAGCGATGCGCCCCAAAATACGCTCCATGTCGCCAATGTGTTTAAGTGGCTGGCGCAGCTGCTCAAACTGATAGTTGCTTAATACACTGGTAATGGCGCTTTGGCGGGCCAGAATGGTGTGCTCGCAGCGCAAAGGCTTGTGCAGCCAGCGCTTTAACAAGCGCCCACCCATAGCCGTGCAGGTGCTGTTCAATACGGAAAAAAGCGTATTTTCTTCGCCGCCGGTTAGGTTAATGTCTAGTTCTAGGTTGCGGCGGGTGGCGCTATCCATGGCAACGGTTTGGTCGATATTTTCAACGGCTAAACCGGAAAGGTGGGCTAAGTCGTTGCGTTGTGTTTCTTTGGCGTAGCCATAAAGGCAGCCCGCAGCGGCAATAGCGGCGTGCATATGGCCACAGCCAAAACCTTGTAAATCTTTGGTGCCAAAGTGTTCGCACAATGCGCGGTTGCCCTGCACGCTATCGAATTCCCAATCGGGGCGTTTACGGGTACCTGTTTTCGGTAAGGTACCTTCTTTTAAGCTGAGTAATTCGGGCACCAGTAATTCCGCAGGGCGCAAGCGCTCTAGCTCACCCAATAAGGCGGTTTCGCCAATGACTTCTAAAACACAAAACCGCCCGCTGCCCATATCCAAAGAGGCAATGCCAAAATGTTCGTCATTCTGCGCAATCGCTACCAGTAGGTTGTCGCGGCCAGCATCCATTAAGGCTTCGTCGCTTAGGGTGCCGGGCGTTACCACGCGCACTACTTTTCGCTCTACCGGGCCTTTGCTGGTGGCGGGGTCGCCAATTTGTTCGCAAATAGCTACCGAAATACCATTGCGCACTAATTTGGCCAAGTAACCTTCAGCCGCATGGTAAGGCAGCCCCGCCATCGGGATTGGATTACCGCCGGCTTTGCCACGCGCCGTTAAGGTGATATCCAACACGCGTGAAGCCAGCTTGGCGTCGTCAAAAAACACCTCGTAAAAGTCGCCCATACGGTAAAACACCAGCTCGTTCGGGTGTTCGGCTTTAATGCGGAAATACTGCTGCATCATGGGTGTGTGTTTAACGGCTTCGGTAGTGGACATGACTAATAGCTTCTCAAATAACGGCGGCTTAAAAACGAGGGCGGGGATTGTAACAAAGGATGGGGACAAGGTTGAGGTGTAATCGACAAAGGGAAATAAATAGAGGCACTTCTTGTCGAGGTACTCTGAGCGCTTTAACCGTTAGGATTTTGCTTGGCGTCTTTGTTTTAGAGTAAAATAGTCCACTTTGTAAATTAAAATTATTAAGGAGAGTTTGTTTCATGAAGAAGAAACAATTGGTAGCGTTGATGGCTTTAGCGGCCCTAATTAGCGCTTGCAGTCTTAGCGATGATGATAATGCCCGTATTGATCAAGCAGAAGACAATTTGGAAAAACTCGCACTAGAGCCTGTCATTACATACCCTGCAGAAAATTCTACAGTCAATATGATAACTGAGGTGAGAGTCGATACAGACGAGTCTGTTGACTATAAAAAATTAATACTACTAGTTAATGGTGTAGAGGTCGCGGAAGATACAGAAGCCCCTTATAGCTTCCAGTGGAACCCTTATTTTGCGGCTGATGGTAGTGAGGCTTCACTACTCGTTAAAGCTGTTACAACAAGTGGCAATTCTCTGCGCTCTAAGGCTACCAAAATGATTATTGACCGCTCTTTTGAGGTTAATCAATTCGTTTTGAGTGAGGTCAGCGGTGGTGAACCAACTAGAAGATCATTTCCATACGGTACAGCGGAAATTAGCCTCGCGTGGAATGAAATATACGGTGCTGATATGTATGAGTTGAGTGCTGGCGCTGAAGTGATAAGTTCAGAGGCTGCATTGGCCAATATTTCCTTAGTCGAAGGCGAAAATAGTACCCACATTCGAGCAAGAGCCGCTGGTCAATGGGGTCAATGGATTGAGCTTGGTACCTTTTGGGTGTACCCGCCTGAAGCACCAAATATCTCTGCCACATATGATGCTGGAGTGGTGCAGATTTCAACGACTTTTGCCGACGCCTTGGACCCTTCAGTAATTGCCTTGGTGGTTAATGGTGAACAAGCATTATTATTAGATGAGGCGCCTTTTGAGCTTTCATGGGATCCCTACTTTTGGGCTAGCGCGTTCAGTGTGGAGTGGTGGATAACGGCAACACTTTCTGACGGGAGAGTAATACAATCCGATTCGGCTATCCTTGATAAAGAGGCCTCAGGTGTATTTGATCGAATACAAATATCGTTACCTGAAGGCGGCCCTAACTATTTAGGGGTGGATGCATTATTGATCAATTGGACTGACCTGACCGGAGCTAGCCGATATGAATATGAGCTGGAGAACAGTTTTGAGGAGGGCGTGACTGAGGTCGCTTCGCAAAATCAGGTTCAGCTCATTGGTCTTGATGAGGGAGCATATTCTTTAAGGGTTAGGGCAATCGGTGTGGGTGAATCGTTAGGTGCGTGGAGCCGGGCAACGAGTTTTTCAATAGTCGCACCAGAAGCTCCAGTAATTACCAGCCCAGCGCAGAGCACATCTTTTTATAATGTATCTACTTTTGCGGTTGCCTGGGATCCAGTTGAAGGCGCTGTAGGTTACCAATACCGTACTAATAATGGTGAATGGGTTGCTGTTGCTGGCTTGACTGCGGAGGTACCTACTCCAAATGCGGGCTATTTCTCTATAGATGTTCAAGCCGTTGATGCTTTGGGGCGAACGGGTGAAACGGGTTCCGTAGCTATTGATGTTGCTGAACCAGAAGTTCCCGTCGTGGATGAAGTATTCGTTTCTTGGAATGAAGATAAATTCGATGTGAGTATTAATTGGATTGTTACTGAAGAAAATACTTATCAGGTGAGATGGGTTGGCCTAGAGGATATTTATGAAACAAGACAAAACTCCATAGTAATACCTGCCGCTATTGCGGGAAGCTATTCTTGGCAGTTAAAAGTTATCAATGCTGCAGGTCATGAATCCCAGTGGGTAAATCAGGGGCCATTAAATGTCGGCGTTTTTAGGACAGAATTGGGAGGCAGCAAAGATGAATATGGCCGCCAGCTATTGCGTTCGAATATGGGGGGCTATTTGGTCTTGGCAAGCACTACTTCGAGAGAGCTAGATTTATCTGTAAAAATTGATAGCAATCAAGCTGCACCATGGCTTTTGAGATTTGATGAGAGTGGAAATGTCATTAATGAAATTATATTGCCCTCGCCTGAGCGCATAGAAGGTATTGTCGAGGATGGGGCCGGCAATATTTATTTGGCGGGCTATAACTGGCAAGAAAAAAATGGATTAGTATATAAACTGAGCCCAGATTTTGAATTACTTTGGAGGCGTGAATATGTTAGTGAGGCTTCAACTGATCGATTTGATATTACTTCTATAGTGAGTTGGGGCGACGGATTGGTGCTGGCTGGCTCGACGTGGAAGACTGAGGGTAATACTACATCAAGAGATAGCTACGAATTATTTCGCGTGAACATCGAAGACGGTGCTATAACTCAGCGTCAGCCTTTGGTTGGGTTATCTGATGATGAGAGCGTTAAAATTGATTCTATTTCTCAATTGAAAGTGTCTCCGAATAATGAACTATTGATAGGGGGAACGTTATTGCCTGAGGATTCTGAATTCTATGAGTATCGTGCGTTTGTAGCTCGAATGAATGCGGAATTTATTTCTACTGATCGTTGGGTTTCTGAGCCATATACTTTTGGAAATGTTGGCGATATGGTTTTTAATTCGGTAGATGAACGCTTATATATTATTGGTCAAGCTGACTTGGGTGATATTGCGCTTGCAGTATTAGATGCTGCTAATCTGGAGGAACTTTATGTAGAGGCCAGTTATACCGGAGAGTTTTTTTATGAATACGGTACTGGTATAAGTAGTAATAGAGAAGGCGGAGTTCTAACCCTATTGTCCGACAGTGAAAAATACACCTCCCCGCGGCCAATGGTAATTGTTGAGTATGACGAGCTATTACTGGAGATAAGCCGAACATACTTGATTGAAGAGCGCGGCTACACTGCAGAAAGTGCTATCCTGCGGAACCCTGATGGGTCTGTAACTATCTTATTTAGTCAGAAAGATAGTGGCAGTAACAATAATCAGCTCGTTTTAAAAAGATTCTCTTATTGAGAGTGTTGTGAATAATTAAAGTGTAGAGGCCGCAGCAGGTGAATGCTGCGGCGCTCTCTATACTTAAAATCACCTAATTTCAGTTGGTCAGTTTTAGCTGTGGTAGTTATATGGCCTCCAATATTCTGTATTATCTTTTCTTCTGACGAAGTGTTGTTATCAAGTGCAATAAGGCAATTTTGGTCTGGTTGTGAACAGTCGAAGGTTTTACGCACCAGGGATAAGGGACGAGGAAACAATATTTCATCCACTAATGCTTGATCTCGACCTCCTTA
>NZ_CEXWTU010000161.1:0-11745 GCF_982758155.1 Marinagarivorans sp.
AGAAAACAGGCGCCTTCGTCTAATTGGACAAACTATTATTGCCTCGCCCCTAAGGGTTATTGCGTTGGGTGTAATGCTGGGTTTGAGTTACGTGATTATGTATCGTCTAATGAAGCTTCTGGAAGCGGTAGGTTGAAAGCTACGCAGTTGCGCCCTTTATTTTTGGCTTTATAGAGTGCTTTGTCTGCAAGCATAACAAGGGCCCGTGGGGTTAACTCTTCATTTTCCTTGGCAGCAGATGAAACCCCTAGGCTGGCTGTAAGCGTCAGTTGCCGACCTTCTGGTAGTATTAATGGTACGTCGACTATTTGTTGCCGAAGACGATCGGCCACGGCGATTGCAGTGTTTGCTGGGGTGCTGGGTAAAATAATGGTGTACTCTTCCCCTCCATAGCGGCATGCAATATCAAGCCGTCTTAAGCTGTGGGTGACGGCGTTTGCGACATGTTGTATCGCGAGGTCACCAATGGGGTGACCATAAAGATCGTTGACCTGTTTGAAGTGGTCAATATCGAGAAGAACCAAACTGGTTGGGTGTCCACTCCTGCGCGTCCGTTCTAATTCTTGGTTTGTTGCGTAGTTAAAATGACGCCTGTTATATAGCCCCGTCAGTTCATCTCGATGAACTTCTTGCTCAAGTTTCTTGATACGTGCGTGTAAAGCCTCTAATTCTTTAGATGCAGAGCAATCGTCACTATTTGGGCAAGTATTCTCTATAAGTTTTGTCATAAATACCCTAAGTGATTAGATGATTGAGGGGGCATATCGTGATTTGATACTACATTATGGTTGCTGTTCTCGTCTTTCTATAGGGAACTCTTTACAGTGTTCCCACCAGCAGGGTTCAGCTGCGTTGAATTCCATTAGTGCATCCCATTTCGGGGAGCTACTTTGCTTAACGCTTTCGAGTGCTCCCCAGCTGCCCCATTTTCCGGGTGCGCGTATGTCGACGAAGTGCATATGGAGTCCTCCGCCGCTCTTTTTCCATTCCGCGAGCATTGTTTTGTAGGAGGCCTTCATTTTAGGGTCCCTATTTATAGCTTTGTGGAACTCGATTGTGTCTTCGTCATTCTGAAGGGCTTGGCCATTCGCGGTTATGTGTTGCCCTCCCTCATAGGCAATCAATGAAAGCTTGTGTTTTTTTGCAATTCCGGACCAATAGCCCACTGAATTTGCTGTTTCAATTTGAAGGCCAAGGTAGGGCTTTTTTTTGATGGGGGTTGGAATTATTGAGCCGTCCTCGATTTGTTTGAACGCGAGATTGATGCGATCAGGGTGTTTTATGAGTTTTTTGATATTGTCCAAATCTTGTTTGGGGCCTGTTTTTCTTGGCCCGTTGAGTCGAGCGTCAAAATAGGTGGTAATTGCAATAGCATCAATCCCATGGTCTACGCAGGGCGCTTCTTTCCATAGTGGGCAGTTTAACGCAGCCTTCTCCCTCCCTTTTACGGCCGTGTGTACTCCAAGGGTGCATATAACTCTATTTTTCGACTTAGCAAACGCTCCTTTTTTGAAAGCATCGCACATTACTGCTGTCCTCATTCCGTGCCATTGAACAAATGCGTCCCCGTTTTTACCCCATAGTTCTTCGCTTGCCTTGTAAGCATGCTTGGCTTGCTTAAAGCCAAAGTTCCAAACCTCGTTACTGTGCTCCACGTAAAGAGGGAGGTTTGTATTGAGGTTTTGATGAAGTATTGAAGCCATGTTTTTAATGAATTCTTGATCTGCCCAGTGAGGAATGTTTATCCATGGGATGCTATTCAATTTATTGCTTAAGGCTGAAATTGCTTCGAGAGGAACCCCTTTACTATCCCAGCTTCTATCGTTCATTTTTGGGCGTTCCTCCCAAGAGAGAGGCTCTGAATTGTTTGTTTTCTGCCAATCCATATAGCGAAGGGCTCTAAATGGTTTCATTTTTTCTATCCAATCTGGATTGAATATATCGCCTTTTTCCCATGATGAAAGGTGATCTACGGCTACAATCGATATGTTTCTGATAGGGTTTTCTGGGTTAGTCTTTATTATCTCGAGTAGTGCCGCGCCTTTTTTTACTGTTATGAAATCGCGCCCTTTTCGTGATTGTTTCAAGTCCTTTTTGGCGGCCCACTTGTACTTAATTTCACCGTCGCCCTCATATCTAACGACATAGGCCGGGTAGATCGGAGCGGTTTTTGGGGTTAAAAATACAGTCCCAAGGGTTTGGCCTGGTTCCAGTTTTGTAATCCAGTCGCTTTTGTTGGTGTGAATAGGCAAGGTGCTCGCCCTATTGCTCCAATCCATCCATTCCCTCGATTGTTTCATTAAATCAATAAAGGGGAGCTGAGTAGACCAGTCAGATATTCCGTTGAGCCCCATCCCCATAGAGGGGTGTACTGTTTTTGGATTCTCAGTAGTTTGAGCGACTGAAATATTCTGGGTGAGCAGTAGTAAAAACAATGTCGAGATTATTTTTTGATACATTGTGAGGCGCCTTGTTTGTAATAGCGCAATCACCTTCTTTCTTAGTCGATGATTGCTTTTGCTGCTATCATATTCCTCTTGCAATCCGACTTCAATTTGATGTCTGGCTTGGTCGCGTTTTTTATGAGGGTGTTATGGACGGTCAAAAAAAGAAGCCGAAAGTGTTGTTGGTAGTGGAGAGTTGTAATCCAGATTGGGCTTCAGTGCCCTTGGTTGGGTATAATTTTTATGTTGCCGCCAATGAAATAGCAGACGTTACACTAGTGACTCATGATAGGAATCGTCCGGCTTTAGAGGCGCGTCACGGTAATGACAATATTGTTTTTATTGAGCCTAAGCGTTCTGAAAAAAACTACTACAACGTAGTTGCTTGGCTTACGACTTTTCGTGGTAGAACAATATGGCCTTTGTACCATGTACTTAGATACCCAATGTACGCATTTTTTGATCGTACTGTTCGGGAGCAGTTCGGGGGTAAGGTTGATGATGGTGAATACGATCTCGTTCATGTGCTAACACCAATGATGCCGAGGTATCCTGTTGCATTGTCAAAAAATTGTACTCAGGTTCCATTTTTGTTAGGGCCTGTTAATGGGGGGGTGCCGTTCCCGAAGGGGTTCGCTGATCGGGGGCGTCGAGAGTTTTCTCAGTTTAACTTCTTTCGAAATATTGGTCGTTGGTTAATCCCTAATTATGAGCAGACTTATAAGCGTGCGAATAAAATACTTGCAGGCTCTGAATATACGAAGGGTTGGATTAAAAATGCCTTTAAGTTGGATGAGCGCAATTTGGAATTGGTTTTCGAAAATGCTGTTCCAGATGACTTTTACAGTAACGGCATTGCTCATTTGGAGGCTCTAGATCTTCGTGCTGCGAGCCCGTTGAAAATTGTATTCAGTGGCCGGCTTGTTCCTTATAAAGGCGCAGATATGTTGGTGCGCGCTATTGCTAAAGTAATAGCGGGGGGGGATACGATTGAGTTAACCATTGTAGGTGATGGGGCTGAAATGACGGGGCTGAAAAAATTAGTTTCGAAGCTCGGGGTTACTGATCAAGTAACTTTTACTGGTTGGGTCAAACAGGAGGAGACGCGGGCATACTATGCGCAAGCCGATGTTTTTGGTTTTCCTTCGGTAAGAGAGTTTGGTGGTGCTGTTGTTATGGAGGCGATGGCGTGCGGGCTTCCGTGTGTAGTCGTTGATAATGGAGGGATTGGAGAGTATGTCGACAATAGTTGCGGTTTCAAGGTTTCTCCAGTCGGTGAAGATTATGTTGTCGATAAGGTGGCGGAAGCATTAACAGTTTATGCTCAGGATCGGACCCTACTCAAAAGACATTCAATTGCAGCCTTTGAAAAAGCCCAGAGTTTTTCTTGGAAGGCTAAGTCAGATCAATTAAGTGGCATATATAATAATTTGATGGATAGTTAGTGTTTTCCTTTGTTTGGTCGGGGGAGGGGCGAGGCAATAATAGTTTATCCATTAAAGCTTTTTTCGACAGCCTACGTTCGAGTTCAAAGCGTTACATGCCCCTGCGTCGATAGTAGTCTGCTTCCCTGCAGGCCCTTTCACCTAATCGGATAAGTTAGTATCGACTCGCTCTAAGCTAAGACAGGCGCATTTTAAAATCATCGTATGAAAATGTTTTAACAATATTTACTGTTTGAGTTGTGCTGTTAGCTATAGCAATCGCGGGCAGTGGAATGCCATTGAATGTTGTGTTTTTGACCATGGTGTAAATTGCCATATCTTCAAACATCAGTCGTTGCCCAATGTCTAAGGGCGCATCGAAGCTGTAGTCGCCAATGACGTCGCCCGATAAGCAGCTAGGCCCGCCAAGTCGAAAGGTGTGCTTTTTTTCCGAGGGTTCGCCGGCGCCTGTAATTTGTGGGCGGTAGGGCATTTCGAGTACGTCGGGCATGTGGCAAGTTGCCGAGGCATCGAGTATAGCTAGGTTCATATTATTGGAAAAGGTGTCGAGCACCTCAGCGACAAAAATACCGGCATTTAGGGCAATGGCTTCGCCGGGCTCTAAATAAACTTGCAGACTAAACTTTTTGCTAAAGGCTTTTACGCGTTCAACGAGCGCGTCAACTTGGTAATCATTACGGGTAATGTGATGGCCTCCGCCAAAATTAATCCATTTCATTTGCGCGAGTAGGTGGCCAAAGCGAGATTCAATGGCGTCGAGTGTGCGCGCTAAGGGTTCAAAGTCTTGTTCGCATAATGTATGGAAGTGAAGCCCGCTAATGCCAGAAAGATCTTGGCCTTCAAATTGATGCAGGGGTATTCCCATTCGAGAGCAGGGTGCGCATGGGTCATAGATCGGGGTGGTACCTTCAGAGTGTTCTGGATTGATTCGCAAGCCAAAAGATAGCTCTGTCCGCACTTTTTGGGTGGCCAGCGCTTGCGCTTTATATTGCTGCCATTGGTTGAAGGAATTAAAAACCACATGATTTGAAAGCGCTAAAACTTGCTCCATATCTTGTGGGCGATAGGCCGCTGCATAGGTATGCACTTCCCCCTCATATTCCTCACGCCCTAACTGCGCCTCATAAGGGCCGCTAGCGCAGGTGCCCGTGAGATACTTCATTATTAGCGGGGCGGTATTAAACATTGAGAAAGCTTTTAGTGCTAAAAGTACTTTGGCACCGCTACGCTCTTGAACGTCGGCTAATATCTGCAGATTCTTTTCCAGCTGTACTTCATCAATGACATAGCATGGGCTGGGTACGCTGTGGAGATCAAAATTTTCTAGGCTATGAGGCACGCTGTAATTCCGCGAAAGGTATGAATAGAGAAAAGCCGCTAGGGTTAGCGGCTTTGAACGTTGGAGATTATTAGCTGGCGAGGCCGGTATCTTTTAGCTCAATGACTGTCCATGGGAGGCCGTAGTTGTTGAGGTCTTCCATAAAGGGATCAGGGTCGAACTGTTCCATATTCCAGACACCAGCTTCCATCCATTTACCTTCAAGCATCATTTTGGCGCCAATCATGGCGGGTACGCCTGTGGTATACGATATCGCTTGAGATTGAACCTCTTCGTAGCAGGCCTCATGATCGCAAATGTTATAAATATACATAATGCGTTCTTCGCCATCTTTTAGCCCTTTGGCTACGCAACCAATACAGGTTCTGCCTTTTGTTAAAGGTCCAAGGCTTGAAGGGTCTGGCAGCAAGGCTTTCAAAAACTGTAGCGGTACAATTTCTACGCCGTTATAAATGACAGGTTTTATGCCTGTCATACCGACATTTTCAAGAACTTCTAAATGTTTCAGGTATGAATCGCCAAACGTCATCCAAAAGCGCGCACGTTTAATTTCTGGGAAATGTTTAGTGATGGACTCAAGTTCTTCGTGGTACATCAGGTACATGTTTTTGGCGCCGATACCTTCGGGGAAGTTGTAGGTGTCCTTAATGGATAACGGTGGTGTTTCTATCCATTGGCCATCTTGCCAGTAGCGTCCATTAGCAGTGACTTCGCGAATATTAATTTCAGGGTTGAAATTGGTTGCGAATGGCTGGCCGTGATCTCCTGCATTACAGTCGATAATATCCAACTCATGAATCTCATCGAAATAATGTTTCTTGAGGTAGGCGGTGTACACATTCGTAACGCCAGGATCAAAACCGCTGCCCAAAAGAGCCATAAGGCCAGCTTGTTTGAATTTTTCTTGGTAGGCCCACTGCCAGCTATATTCGAATTTCGCCTCTTCTGGCGGCTCGTAATTGGCAGTATCCATATAATGAATGCCGGCGTTAAGGCAGGCATCCATTATATGGAGGTCTTGGTAAGGTAGGGCGACATTAATGACTAGGCTTGGTTTTTCTTTTTTAAGTAGCGCGGTAAGCTCCGGGACATTGTCTGCATCCACTTGTGCCGTGCGAATTGGGCGCTTGAGTTGCGCAGCAATTTTTTTGCACTTAGCTTCGGTGCGGCTCGCTAAAATAATATCTGTAAATACGTCGGCCAATTGCGCGCATTTATGGGTGACAACGCCGCCGACGCCGCCGGCGCCAATAATTAAAACTTTGCTCATAAAATAAACCTCTGTTCGGTTTAGTATTTAATATAATTTAGTGGGATTTAATGGAGTTTAACGTTCGTAATAAGTATAACCGCGCATGCTATCGCTAAAAGCAGTCATGATTTTTAGCCGTTCTGAGGCTGTGATTTTTCCTTCGCGAACGGCAAGTTCGGCGTTGCGCCTAAAGCGATCTTGCATTGTGCGCGGGTCGTATTCCACGTAGCTTAATACGTCTGCGATGCTATCGCCTTCAATCTCGTGTATGAATTCGTAATCGCCGTCGTCGTTGAAACGAATACTTACGACGTTGGTATCGCCAAATAAATTGTGTAAATCCCCTAGTGTTTCTTGGTAGGCTCCCACTAAAAAAGCGCCGATGTAATATTCTTCGTCAGGCTTTAGTGGATGTAGTGCGAGTGTTTTTCGCGTTCCTCGACGATCGGCGAAGCGGTCAATCTTGCCATCGCAGTCACAAGTGATATCAGCAATAATGGCTTGTCTTGTGGGTTCTTCGTTTAGCCTGTGTAGTGGCATAACAGGGAAGACCTGATCGATGGCCCACATATCTGGGAGTGATTGGAATAGACTAAAATTGCAGTAATAAATATCGGATAGCTGTTCTTTTAATTTATCGGCTTCATGGAGTCCGCGAGGCATTTCGTCTGCAATTGCGAGTATGCGTTGCATAACAGAAAGGAATAAGTTCTCAGCTAAAGAGCGTGAGCGTAAATTAATCTGCCCGCGTTTAAATAGCTCGCGTAGTTCATCACGATAGAAAACGGCATCGTTGTAGCATTCTTGAATGTTGCGTTCGTTAGCGCTGCTAGTTAAATGCACTAGGTTGCGGATCATGATGTTTTCGCTGGCAGGTATGTCGTCTGGAATGGTGCCGGGCTCGTAGGTGGCAACATCTAAAACATTAAATACCAGAAGCGAAGAGTAGGCGACTGTTGCGCGGCCAGATTCCGTCACAATGGTGGGGTGTGCGATATTGAATGGGTCTAGGGTCGACATTAAAACATCGACAATATCGGCACAATATTCATCCAGTGAGTAGTTGCGTGAATGTACGTAATCAGATTTTGACCCATCGTAATCGACGGCAAGTCCGCCGCCTAAGTCTAGGTAGCCCATGCAAGCGCCTTCGCGAACCAGGTCCATGTAGACTTGGCAGGCCTCAAGCACTCCACTGCGGATATCACGAATGTTCGGAATTTGAGATCCTAAGTGATAGTGGAGGAGCTGCAAGCAATCCAGCATCTCTTCCGCTTTCAGGGTGTCTACAAGTTCGATAAGCTGCGCGGTCGATAGTCCAAAAATACTGCGATCTCCGCTCGTTGCATTCCAGTGCCCGCCAACCATGGAGGCTAGCTTTACGCGGGCCCCAATCATGGGCTTGATGCCGAGTACTCTGCTTCGCTCAAGGATTATAGGGAGTTCTGATGGCGTTTCGACGACAAAGAAAACTTTGTAGCCCATGCTGCAGGCCTGAAGGCCTAGATCGATAAATTCCTGATCTTTATAGCCATTACAAATGATACAGGCGTTGCGATTTTCAAGTGTTGAAAGCGCAATAATCAGCTCAGGTTTAGAGCCCGCTTCTAGCCCATGATTGTAGGGCGCACCAACTTGAGCAATTTCTTCTATCACGTGGCATTGCTGGTTTACCTTTATGGGGAATACGCCACGGTATTCGCCCTGATACTTGCTGTCTTTAATAGCCTTACGAAAAGCCTCGTTCAAGCGTTTTATCTGCTGGGCTAATAGGTCTTCAAAGCGAATGAGTACTGGGGCGTCTAAGCCGCGTTCACGCGTCTGACGTATTATGTCCAATACAGACGCCTGCACCTTCACGTTGTTAGCAGTGGTACTCGAAACGGCGACTTCACCGTTTTCGTCAATAGCGAAGTAGCCTGCGCCCCACTCATTTATAGCATAAAGCTCCGCCGAATCTTCGGTAGACCAAGGCGGTCGAGATTTTGTGTTCAATGCAAGGAAGCCCTGTGTTAATGATGTACTGGTCTGAATATTGATAGGGCGCCTTTCGGCACGGTTAGCGCGTTGGGCGGCGGTGTTTGAATGCGGGTCGTTATGCTCGAATATACAAGCGTTAGCGGTCACTCATTTTGGCGCGAACTATCGCAGATTTCCAGAATGTTGGCTACTGAAAAACAGAAATATCAAGACTTTTTTCATTAGGTAAATAGCTTGCTGCGTACAGTGATTCGGTACTGTTTTGGCACGACATGGTAAAGCTTTTTGAATAGTCGACTAAAGTGCTGTGGGTCTTGGAATCCGGCATGGTTTGCAACGTCTGCAATGGCGAGATTGCTATTTTTCAGTAAATCTTTCGCAATGAGCATGCGTTTGTTCTGCACATACTGTAGTGGCGATATGTTTAAGGCTTTACGGAAGTGTCGGTTTAAGCTTCGTACGCTTACGCTTAGGGATTGGGCGAGAGCCCCAATGTTGATATCGGGCTGGTTTTGCTGACGCAAGGCGGTAATTAGCTGATCATCCAGTTTTGCGGTGGCTAGCGCCACAAGTTCATTGGTGGTGGCTGGGTTGGTCGTGTTTAAGCCGGCCTGTGTAAGCGGCTGTCGTATTTCGTGAAAAAAGTTGCGTTCGACTGCCTGCGCGATTCGTTGCCCAAACTGTTCTTGGATAAAAAATGCGGTGAGTTCGGCCAGGGCGTTAATGCTTGCCGTACAGAATATGCGCTCGTGCCGAGTAATAAAAAGATCTCGCTTGAGCTTAACGCGAGGGTAGCGGCGTGTAAAGGCATCAAAAAAGTGCCAGTGTGTTGTTGCCGGTTTATTGTTTAGCATTCCTGTTTCGGCGAGCAGGCATACACCGGTGCCCACTGCGGCGATGGTGTGGTGGGCAGATATTTCTTGGAGCCAAGCACTGGTTTTTGTTTGGTGCTCAATGATTTTGATGGGGTTGCGCCACAATGCGGGCAAAAAAACGAGGCTTTTGGGGGGTAGGGGAGCATCTAAAGGCATTGTCGGTAGGGTTAGGCCTGTGTGCGTTTCTATAGGCTGACCCGTCTCACTGCGAAAGCTAACTAATAGCGGCGCTAGTTTAGGCGATTGCGCTTTCGCCATTTCCCAAGCCGCGCGCAACATTTCTAGCGGTAAGGTCATGCTTGTGGCCAGCATGCTGGGGCATAAAACAAAGACAATGGAATGCATGGCGTTGGCACTGTTTTGGCTGAAATGGATTTATTTTTGGCCATTGTGGCCTGTTTATGTGGGCTGGGCAAGATTACACTTCACGCGTTTAGTGAATTCTTTAGGTAATATTTGTGACTCGACTCCCTGTAATTACGGCTTTTGGTGGTTTTAATGCCGCTGGACGTAGCTCTTTTCATCACGCTTATAAACGGACTATTTTTGGTAGCTTAACTGAAGCCGAACAGCGCAAGAATTGCTTTGCGCTTGCCAGTATTATGGGATTGCTCAAGTGGCGAAATGGTGATTATCACTGGTCTGAGGGTGGGCAGTACGACCCCGTTCACGATTACGCTAAATTGAAGGTTTCTGTCGAGCGAGGCTCGTTAGTACGGAAAATAGAAGCCAGCTACTTTGATGTTGAAGCGGTTAATTTCGGCAAGAAAATTACTCTTACGGGTTCTGCTGAAGCACCGAGCATCATCACTATTGCGAAGCGAGATCTGCCAGAAGTACTGCCGCAAGGCTGGAGTATTGTTGAGCAAAATGGTCGAGAGGTTACCTTGGCGGTACAGTCGCCACTTGTGGCGCATGCTTTACACCCGAGTCCAATGCCTGTTCAGGCGGCGGGCCAGCTACCTTCGGGCTTTGATCCGGGTAGTCACTATCGATCATTGCATCACCCAAAAGGTCTTCAGCTTTCTGTACTGGCTGCGAGTGATACTGTAAATAGTCTGGGTGTTTGCTGGCAGAAGGTAATTTCAGCTGTGCGTCCAGATGAGGTAGCTGTTTATAGTTCGAGTGTTATGAGCCAGTTAGATGGAACCGGGTTTGGCGGCATGATGCAAGCACGCGGGCATGGCGTAAGGGTCACTTCCAAGCAGTTGGCGATGGGTTTAAATACGATGCCGGCTGATTTTGTGAATGCTTATGTTCTTGGCAGTATTGGTTCTACTGGTGGTGTGACGGGGGCCTGCGCTACATTTTTATACAATCTCAATGCCGCCGTCGAAGATATTAAATCTGGCCGGCGTCGCGTGGTGATGGTGGGCAGTGCGGAAGCTCCTATTTTGCCTGAAGTTATCGATGGCTATAGTGCAATGAGTGCGCTGGCGACAGATGCTGAAATCGCACGCTTACCGGAGGGCACCTTAGCTGACGGGACCATCGATTATCGGCGCGCTAGCCGCCCCTTTGGCGAAAACTGTGGTTTTACCATTGCGGAGTCTGGCCAGTATGTATTGTTGATGGATGATGCGTTGGCGCTTGAGTTAGGTGCTGATATTTACGGTGCCGTGCCGGGTGTGTTTGTTCATGCTGATGGCTATAAAAAGTCGATCTCGGCGCCTGGACCCGGAAATTATCTTACGATGGCGCGGGCAGTGGGGTTGGCAGAAAGACTGCTGGGGTCTGAGGCTATTCGATCGCAAAGCTTTGTGCAGGCGCATGGTTCAAGTACGCCTCAAAACCGAGTTACGGAGTCTCGCATTTTTGATGAGGTTGCGCGTCATTTTGGAATCGAGGGTTGGCCTGTAGCCGCTGTTAAGTCTTATGTTGGTCACTCGCTTGGCCCTGCCAGCGGCGATCAGATGATGAATACTCTGGGTGTATTCGCCCATGGTGTACTCCCTGGCATTAAGACTATAGATCGTGTTGCTGATGATGTATTGGCAGGCCGTTTAGCCATATCGACCGAGGATAGAGAGTTGGGTGTAGGGGGGGCGCAGGTGGCTTTCTTGAACTCGAAGGGCTTTGGTGGCAACAATGCTACGGCAACTGTTGTTGCGCCGACAATGGTAGCAAGTTGGCTCCAGCGCAGGCATGGTCAAGCGGCTTGGTCCGCTTATCAATCCAAACTCGAAAGTACGCGTGCTACTGCGACGGCCTATGATGAGTCGGCATTAAAAGGGGATTTAAAAGCTATTTATAACTTTGGTGATAATCTTATCGATGAGACTGCTTTGGAGTGGAGTGAGGGGGCCGTTAAGGTGCCGGGATTTGAGTTACCGGTAAGGCTTGGTGAGGATGTTAGCTTCGATGATTTAGTTGAGTAGCGTCCCGTGCAGGATTTGGGGCAGAGGCTATC
>NZ_CEXWTU010000162.1:0-267 GCF_982758155.1 Marinagarivorans sp.
TCCCTAGAACCTCAGACACTAGGCGCGCCACGCAGTACACACCAACAGCAAATAGACTGGAGAGTATGAAAATAACAAGCCCTAGCCGACCCAACCAATCATCGTGGTTCGTTTGTATAATTTCAGGCTGCATGACCACAAGCGAGCCGACGGCACCCAAAAAGGCCGCTACGGATAACCCTACACATATATTTTTCATAGCCCGCCCCTGGCGAAGAACATTTTAACGGTCATATTAAAGGTAACCAGGTTATAGAATTTGATGTT
>NZ_CEXWTU010000162.1:277-11742 GCF_982758155.1 Marinagarivorans sp.
TAAGGTCAAGATTGAAGCGCAATGGCACGGTTAATCGGCCCTCTTCACTGATAATGGCCGAGTAAATATCCCGACTCTCGCGCATGCTAATCGCGTTATCCGACAAGGCGAGCTTTATCATGTTCGTAGTATTATTGCTGGCGCCTGAACTCAAGATATAATTAAGTTGCGCATAGCTTTCAGCGCTGATCTCATCAAAATACATCGCCTTAAAGTACCATACGGCGCAGATAGCGCACCCAACAACAAGCCCTAAGGGGAAGGAGAATTGACGGAGGAAAGTGGATCGGTTAAAGCTGTGGTCAGCCTTATCGAGTATTGTATCTGACATAACTTAGCGTCCTCTTATTCTGCAGTCGGGTTCATTGCCCCACAAAAAATGAGCAAAGCGATAATCATATTTTTTCAGCTTGGTCGGGAGCGGTTAATGGTAATCCCATACATTGAAAGTCCAAGCCCCTAATTTTTAGTTACGGTTTTTGTGTTTGCAGTGAAAAGAGCGTCATACAAAGCAATTATTACGCTTAAGACGGTTAAGCCCGCGAAACCGAGCACCCCAACGACAACAATCCAAAAAGCGGCCCCAGAGGTCCCAACGCCATCATCTCCAGAGGCTATTGTCGTAAGCAAGGAGACCACTAAAAGTAGCGCAGATATACGTGAAACCCAAGCCCTTCGATGGTTAGAAAAGCAATGAATGAGCGTAATAAATCCAACGACCAGGGCGATTACTGGATACGGCGTTTCAGACCAATTCATAGGGTTTACCTTTAAGGTCGGGTGTCAATTCCATTAACGAATGCTCTATTTTTTCTTGCTCGGTAAGCCTGTAACGGCGT
Source organism: Marinagarivorans sp. (assembly GCF_982758155.1). Classification (NCBI taxonomy): domain Bacteria; kingdom Pseudomonadati; phylum Pseudomonadota; class Gammaproteobacteria; order Cellvibrionales; family Cellvibrionaceae; genus Marinagarivorans; species Marinagarivorans sp. Next base: position 1,117 of record NZ_CEXWTU010000162.1, read on the forward strand.
CTAAGTCTTTAGGCTTCGGGTTGTTTGCGACCCGACTCATTTGCCGCACGCTAATCTCCCAGCGAGACGCTATTTCTTCTAATAACCAGCCTCTATCCTTGGCCTTTTTATGGAACTCACTGTCTTTACCACTAGCCATATATGTCTAGTCCTTAAATTACACCAACAGGTCAAATATGTCTAGTAGAGTATCGCTTACCGCGCACGATGTCATCCCAAAAAAAGCGCTTCTATGAAGACCGCTGCGCCATTCACCCTGCCCTCTACTTTTCCCTTAAGTTCACGTCCCATACGGGTTTGTTGCAATCGGGCTTCATTCGGAGTAACTTAGGGGAAAGTGACCGAAATGTGAGGTTTAATGCCTACTGCTAGGGCTGTACGCCGTTATAGGGAGTCATCTAAAAAGAAGGCACCCGTCCTTACCCCGAAACAATTGAAGCGGCTACTCTATGTTGCCGGTGATACTCGAAATCCCGAAAGAAATCAGTTGATCGTTTGGCTTCTATTTGGCGCAGGCCTAAGAATTAGCGAGGTCGCCGTAATTGAGATCAAGGACGTTATTTGGAAAAGTGGAAAACTGAAAAACGAAATCATAATTCCCGCTAAGCACTGCAAAAACAACAAGGCCGGCCATGTATTTTTCTACCACAAAAAGTTGCTTTCCGCGCTTGAGCAGTACGTTGACCATAGAGTTAAAAACAGGCTCATGATGGGAGATAATGATGAGTATCGGGGTTTACGCAAAGATTCCAAGCTGATTTTAAGCGAAAACAAACGCCCGTATTCACTTAAAAAGAAAGTTAGAGTGAATAAAGATAATCAGGAAGAGGTTTATTGGGCCTGCGATACCTTACAAAGCGTTGTTACTAAGTGGGGTCGAGAGGCTGGCATAGAGAGATTTACCACGCATAGTGGCCGAAGAACGTTGGCCACTCGCGCTGCTAGGCGGGGCGCTAGCGAGAGTGAGCTATGTGCGCTGTTACGCCACGAAACAGACGATCAGCCATATGAATATATAGAGCCCAACTATGCAGGCATACGAGCCACGCTTGAAACGCTTTATGCATCCGCCGAGGAAAGTATTAACAAAGAGTCACTATGTATAGTTAGATAATGGAGTTATTCCAACAACAACCAGGGGATAGCTATGACATACGTAACATTGAAGATGTGGAGCTTTAGCCCCATTTTTAACATTTAGATTAGATGACAGAGGAAGATTTACGGGGGCCTGACGATGCTTTAAAACTGCAGTTTGAGGCCGTCAGCCAATTTGATGACGAGGATAAACAAATCGCACAAAGCGTATTAGAAGGGCTGATGTTAAAGCACCAAGCCAAGCAATCCATGCAGCGACAGATTACCAATAAGAAATAAAAAAAGCCGCTAAGGCAGTTAAGCTTTAGCGGCTTTTTGTGTTGAGGGTTAGACCCAAGAAATACTAACCTATTGATTTAACAGGTTTTAGTTTTGGGTGTCCCCGATTACTACTGCTGATTAAACAACAGCAATCAGCCTAATGACAGCATTAACAGGACTCAATGATGACAAGTATTGATAAGTACAAAGGTTGCTTCCTAGGACTTGCTATGGGCGACGCATTTGGCGCACCTTATGAAGGAGGCCCACTAGAAAGGTTGCTCTGGAAGGCCATAGGTAAAACAAAGAGCGGGGAATTGAGATACACAGATGACACCCAAATGGCTATCGATGTGGCAGAGTCATTCCTTCACAACAACGCAATCGACCAGAATCATTTAGCACACACATTCGCCCAGAGTTACCAGTGGTCAAGAGGGTATGGCCCTTCCACCTCGCAACTGTTAAAGCTCATTAAAAAGGGAAAGAACTGGAGAGATGTAAACAAAAATAAATTTAAAACAGGGTCATTTGGGAATGGCGCCGCAATGAGAGCGCCAATATTAGCCATGTGCTTCCCTTCCGACACTCAGGCATTACTAAACAATGTAGTGAAAAGTGCAGAGATCACTCATGCCCACCCGCTAGGAATCGAAGGTGCCCGGCTTATAGCGCTGGCAACTCAAGCAGCACTTCAAGATTTAGACAGCGAAACAATCTTGACGAAACTACTCCGCCATAGCCAATCAGAAATTTATACAGATAAACTTACTTTTTGCATTGCAGCTCTAACCCAATCAGACATAAAGCTCAGAGAAATAAAAAGAAAACTAGGCAATGGAATAGCAGCCCCGCAATCATGCGTTACTGCCATTTACTTTTCCTTGAAATTCCGAAATCAAGACTTCAAGTCAATGCTTAACGAAGCAATCAAGCTCGGAGGAGACACTGACACCATAGCCTCCATGGCTGGTGCCATCTGGGGCGCCTTTAACGGCCTTGCAAAAATCACAAACCCAGACCCCGATAGAGTCGAGAAAAAAGCAACGATATTGTCCCTATCAGAATCCGTCTTCACTAGAAACTGTGAAACAACACTTATTTGAACACTTTTCTAAGAATAAAAAATGGGCACAAATAAGATGCCGCTATCAATATCGCGCCAGCTAGGAACAGCCAGCCACCTGCCAATCCAAACACAACAAAGTCATCTTTAAAGTAAGAATAAAAGGCAATGAAAATCAGCAACACAAACTCAACAGGCATTAAGGATATATTACGAGTGCCATCGCCCTCCTTGGCAACTCGAACAGCAACCAAAGGAAGTAAAAAGTTCCAGATTATTTTTAAAGTAAAAAAAATTGTTAAAACATAAAAAAAATATTTCATTTTAAGGCCTGTAATAGCGTTGCCCGAATAAGGCGCCCTTAGCGCCATCTAGGCCGGGTCCGTACCCCACCCTTGACCTCAGCACCTCTCTGGTAATAGAGCTATATTGCCCTCCGCCCCATGAAAACGAAAATGGACGAAGAGTCATTTGCGGGCCCCATAAACCGGTCCTTATAAAATTCAATCTGGTAGGCCCGCCAACCATAACCCATCGATTTGCCGATAAATTCGCGGTGCCAGCTGGACCTTTAGCCCAAGATGTAACCGTTATATATTGGCTCTTTGCACCACTAAATAAAGCCTTATATACCCCAGCACCACCTATCAAATAACAGCTTGGACAGGTCTGCGATGCCGCCCCCGTAGCTAGCGGGTTATATAACATCCCTGTTTCAGTATCAAAATCATACCCTGTAGTACCATCTGAACTAACCGTACCACCAAACGGCCCGACCTTAACGGTTACCGGGTTTCCTCCTGCATCAAAATAAGTCCCAGGTATTGGCGAAAAGCCTCCATTATCAGGATCACCCTTTTGTGCAACAGAATCAAGCGATGTCCCTTTCGCATTAGAGTCTGTGTGTTCAGGATCCCCGGGCATAATATCTTCACTATATGTAACAGTGCCCAATCGCATTTGCCCATTAATACCGTAACCTTTCACAAGACTATCTAGCGATACTTTTTGTTCCGCATGAAAAGCATTTGACATAATACCGTCACTGCTTGGCATTACTGCCTGCGAAGCATCGAAATCTGGCGACACCCATCGAAATGTTATATTCATAGCATAATGGTTATCTAGAGATAAACCGGACATGAAAAATGATTCGCTGCTATACCCGCTAGGATCAACCAACCCCAAAGGGTTATTAAACACATAACTATACCGATTATAACTCTGCGAATTATAAGGCGACTGCACAAACAAATCCGCACTCAAAAACCGCCCAACAGTTGGGTCATAAACCCTTCCGCCCATATGAATAAGCCCTAAGCCATCTAACATATCGTGGCCGGTATAGCCTTTATAGGAAGACGAACCTGCATTGGCTAATGCCCCAGAACCAAAATGGGTTTCTAGCGTATTACCAAACGGATCAAAGGCCATACGCTCTTCAACACTACCATTCTCGTTCAGAATGGTATCGGTACTGCCTAGATGGTCGAACAAACGGTAGCGGTGAGTAATCGTACTGCCCACCTTTTTCTGCATATAACTACCCGCATAACTGGTTGTAGTTTTTGTGCCGTTGTTGTCTTCGACTTCGTACTGACCGCCCATATAAAAGTAGGTGGTTTTATTACCGTTTTTTTGTTTTATTTTATCGTGATTGGCGCCGTACCAAAACTGGGTATTACCAAGCTGTGTAGGTTTATTAAATACGTCGTATTCGTTGAGGGTATTGCCACGCTGCACCACATTACCGTAAGCATCGTAATGGTAATTAATGTTGTTAGCGCGGGTTACGCCGTAAATACTAGCACCATTCGATTTCCCGTAAACTTGCTCACTTTGGCCGTTATGCGTAAGGTTACCGTAAGCATCGTATTGGTAATCACGCATACTGGGAATTGCACCTAGGCCAAAAACATGTGCATGGTCTAAGCGATTTAGGCTGTCGTACATAAAGTTTTGAGTCAGGTCCTCTATGCGCGAACCACTGCTATTAACGCGCTCGCTACGGCGTTGTTGCAGGTTACCAATAGAGTCCCAATCGTAGCTGAGTTTTTGCAGTGTGCCTTGTAAGCTTGCTATGCTGCCGCTGGTGATTTTTCCGCTGGTAATTGTGCGCAATAAACCATTGAGTTCATCAAAGCTTTGCTCGGTTACCACGCCATTCCCCATCAATTGATAGGTGTAATTACCACGCTCGTCGACGGTATCGCCTAAGGCCCATAACAACTTAGATTGCGCCGTGGTAATGTCCAGTGTTTGCACGGGGACGCCAGTGGCATGATAGATTTGCTTAACCTTTAAACCGCTTGGATAGGTGGTTGTTTCTGGGCGGCTGAAGTTATCGTAGGAGTAATTTGCATCAATATAGCCTTCGCCGTAATATTCACGGGTTGTGCTTAAGCGCATAAACTCATCGTAAAAATAAACTTTGTGGTAGGAATTATCAAGCTCAGCAAATAACGTTCCTTTATTCATAACATCGTACATCCATTCGTACGTTTTTTGGCTTTCCGTTACTGGAGTATCCACGCGCTTTATTTTTCGACCTAAAACATCGTAGTCGAAGCGCATTGATTTTTGACTCGCCGTCCCTTTTTGCCAAATTTGCTCGCGTAGCTCACCAAAGCCGTTATACACATAATCGATACGGCCTGCGGCTGGGTCTTGAATCCAGAGTTTATTGCCAGCGGCATCGTGGTTGATGGTGACCTTGGTTGCTGCATTGTTATTAACAATGGTTTCTTTTAAGTTACCGGCTGGGTCGTAGGCATAAGTAGTGGGTGTGTTGTCGGCGTCTTCTACGCGTACCACTTGACCTAATTCATTGGTGTAAGTAAGCGTAATTTGTATGCCATTGTTACTGTTACTATCGGCTACAGTTACTGTTTTTTCGGTGACGTAGAGATTACCTTCTTGCCAATGCGCTATGGAAACAGCGCCGCCGTCGGCTGCGGTAATGGTTTGCGCCTCGCCCAGTGCGTTGTAATTAGCGTAGGTGGTAAAAGCCATTGGGAACAAGGTATAGGGTTCGCTAACACGCAATAAACGCCCCGCGGAATCATATTCTGTATCTTGCTTAACCGAGGAACCATCAATCGCAAAGGTCTCTGTGCTGATAACACGTTGTAGGCTATCGTAATACTGAATAGTGAGCGGCGATGCCAGCTTTTCTCCTTCAAGTGGATGCTGGGTGATTGTAGTGGTTAGGTAAACGGCCCGCTCTGGGCATGATATGGGGGCATTATCGCAATAGAAGTTTTTAATGTGTGTTTCTGCACCCGTAGGGCTTACGGTTTTAATACTGCGCCCTAAACTATCGTAGGTAATTGACGATTCTAGACCGTTCGCATCACGGGTAAAATTGACTTTACCAAAACGTTTTTCATACTCCATATACGTTTCGTGCCCTTTGGCATTGCGCATACGCGTTGGATAAAGGCCATCGTCTAATTCAAGAATATTGGAGGCCCTATCCGCAGAGGGGGTTTGGGTATCGTCTGCGGCACTGGTAAGCGTTTGAGTAACAACCCCTTGGCTATTACGCGTATAGGTTGTTAATGACTCTACGGCTCTATTGGCATAGCGTTTAACGGTTTTGGTATCGACTGTTCCTGGCTCTGGGGTGAAATAGTTATTGTGCCACGCCACGTTGAAATCAGCATCCATCGATAATGTCTGTTGCCACTCCGCAAAACCGATAAGCCAATTATCTTCGTCATTATTGTATCGTGCACTAAGACCAGTTATATGAGTCCAATTATTTTGCGCAGAGTTATTACTAAGCTGTGGTGCACGGTATGTATATTGCTCTCTAAGATTACCAAATTTGTCGTGTGTGTTGACGGTCTCTTCTACCGAAATAGGGCTTGCTTCAAGTTGATAGATTTCTTTAATTTCACGCTCTTTAACGACAAGGCGCGGGTTGTCGGGGTGGGTTTTATAAAAGTATTGATCGACCGATATTTTGCCGCCATCAAACGCTGTTACTGTTTGTTTAGCCGGCTTGCCACTTAACGGCCATGTAACATTATATTCGGCAACTGTTTTAATCTTTAAGGCTTCATTAGTCGTTGTTATCTTTTCAAAACCACTAAAACCACGACCGGTTACATCTACACGCCCACCATGGTAGTTGTAATAGACATTATTAAAGCCACCAACCCCATTACTGGAAGATAATGTTTTAACGACTTGCTTAGAGAGGCTTGGGGCTTTGTAGGGGTAACCTTCTTCAAGCGTTGAAGCAGTGTAAAGTGGCGCACCGGCATTGGCATCCCCCACCAACTCACTAAAATCGAGCTTAACAGCAGCGCCAAAACCATCGGTAACAGACGCTAACATATCGGGCTGGCCGCGCTTAGCGAGAATGACTTTAGCGTTATCAAATTCGTTTCTCTCACCATTTTTGTAATATGGAACACGACCGTATAAGCCCCCTCCCAAAAAGTAGTCGACACGGCCATCGCCATTGATGTCCTCAAGAGTCATGCTTCCCATATAGTTTTCATTACCGAAATAATACTCGCCGTTATCTAACAGGGGCGGCAAAGGTGGTTCAAGCAGGCCATTGAGGGGGTCTGTATTTACGACGTCAAAATACACTTGACCTTCATTGTTAATACGCGCTATCTGAGCGCGTATTACGGCTTCACCATTTACAACGGTTCTATAAACCAAGTCATCTTTTCCATCGCGGTTTATATCAATAATTTGCACGCCGGTAAGTACTGGCTTTGCGGGAAGCTCTTTAATAGAGCTACCGCCATTTATACCCCTGTGTGAGTCAAGCAAGCCATCTCCATTAAAATCACCATAAAAAGGCTCATATGCATTTTTATCCTTATTTAGCGCATACCTAAGGCCTTCAGGGCGGAAGCTCCCGGTTACGCCGTCGAACCCTCCATTACCGTTATTTATCCCACCATAAATATCCAGCAAACCGTCCTGATTGGTGTCTTGTACCATTGCACTGCGCCGTGCATCAAAAGCTAGCGGGGCTTGCTGCTTAAATACTGTTTTCCCGCTTTCTAATTTCTGGATCCACAAATGACGATTAAAAAAGAAATCTGTTAAACCGTCAGAGTTAAAGTCGCCAACAGCAAGTTTAGGTGCTCCATAGCTGGCCCCCAAAGTAGCCAAGAAAGTTGATTCACTGTCGTTATCCCAAAGAAGATAACCGTCTGCCGAATGAGAAGGGATGTCTTGGCCTTCCGGGACCGTTTGCGGTACTGGCCTTTTTGCAACAGTTAGAGTTTCGATATCGCCGTTCGGATGCTCAAATTTGACATTTATCTCTTGGGTGGCTTCGCCAACATGGGGGTCTACCCTGAAGTAACCGACACCAAAGTGTGTTAGCGCGGCCTTTTTAAAATTATGGCCTGCGCTCAGTAAGTCATAGGTTTTAGGATCCTGAATACAGTGGCGGGTATTCTGTTGTAAGCCATCACACCACTCCATTGTTGTGTATTCATCCTCAAAACCCACTTCGGGTTCTGACCAGTCAAATGTGAGCGGCTTTGCGCATTGCTCTGTGCCAAAAGCATCAAACCCACATTCATAAATTTGATCTACCAAAAGCCTATCGGTGATGGGGCTAAACTTGGTGTTAATACGATAGCGTGAAACACGCTGGCCAGAACCGACGACATCTTCCTGTGCGCTCGTATAAGTGGTGATTGAAGATAAGCGCTGAGTGACGCGATACTGCTCACCCAGCGTATAACCACTTAGGTAGTCACCACCACGATCTTCGTAATTAAATACGACCTGAGCACCAGGAGATAGGTCTATCCAGCGAATATTATTTTCATTACTTGCGGTATTGTATTGGTAATTAAGGCTGTAGCTATTACCGTAACGGTCTTCGACACGCGATAATTTCCAGCTCATAATATCGCCGCCATAATTTCCCGGGCGATAAACGCGGCTCTCTTCTCCGTGTGTGGAGCCATAATAGAAACGAAGCCCACCTTTGCTTTCTGCAATAAAACCGTTTTGCTGTGAATTTTTACGGATACGGATAACGCTATCTTGCTCGGTCATATATTCGGCGGACGACGACCAGTAATCTGAATCTGATGCGTTTAGGGAGCCTGAACGAAGTACCAGTTTTTGGCCGTTAAGGCATAAACGGTCACCATCACTAAACTTGGGGTTGGGCTTTTGTGCTTGCTCTTGTTCCGTAGCGAAAGAAGCGGCGCAACGAGTGATTGCAGATAGGCCAGAAACCGCCCAACCAACACCAAAAGCACGACTGCTGGTATTTTCACTATCGTATATTAGAGCTAAATTAGGCGCCAAGTTATTAATAGCGGGGGGAATTTTTATGGGAATTGAGTAGCTTGCTGCACCCTGCTTAACGCCCATAGAGCCTTGCGTAATTGCGACAAAATCGCTATGGGTAAAGTCTTCCGCGATGCCGGCATTGCCTAAATCGTATTGGAATTCTGTAGGGGCACCATTAACATTAAATAGCGAATCGAGTGCGTTAATACGGCGATCACTACTGTAACGCCAAGCTGAGCAGCTTGCTGCTTGAGATATGTCGTTACAGGCGCGTACCCTAAAGCGGTAAAGCCCACCAGCAAGGGTGTCTGTTGCTTGGTTGTTAGTGACGCGTACCATAGGGCCGAATGGCGAGTAACCTGCACTATCGTCACGATTGTCCGCTTCAATATTGTAATAATTCGCATTACTAATAGAGGGCCAGCTTAATGTGACGGTTGGCTCGTTCGCACTATTTACCGAAAGGCTAGATGGGCGATTAGGGGTGATCACAACAGGCGGTGGTGGCGCAACAGTGACTGTATGTGTGACAGAGCCTGTGCGGGCCCCGCCAGTATTACCGGTACTGAATTGACCGGTATAAACAACATTAATAGTTGTAGTACCGACGGGCAGGCCACTGATTGTTGCTGATGTGGCTGTTTTAGCCAAATTCAGCTGCGGTACAACTGAAGGGCTAGTGGTAATAAATAATGATGACGGCGAGCCGTTTTTAAAATGATTCGATTGATTTGACCAGCTAAGGCTCACAACCCCATCAAAACTCGATGCGGGTGATTGGCTAACAGTAAAATCGCCCGCTAACACACCACAACTGAACATACCTAAAACAAGTACTACTGAGTACCTCAGCGCACGCTGCAAACTCCCCATAACCACTCCCATAATCCATACCTAATAATTTGGCACGGATTATAGCGGAATGACACCCACAAAGACGAGAAGACTTAGGCCGCTTACCTTGTGCGACATTCGCCCGAAACAGACCATTAAGACATATATTTTAGCGATTAATGACACAACCAAAACTAAAGTTGTAATTGATTGGCTGGCTCATATAGCGTATTAAGAAGGCTCAAGAAGGTAATCGGCTATCTGAAGAGAGTATTGATTCTGCCATAGTTGAAATCGAAAAGTTTGGCATGAAGGCGCATTACTATCCTGCTGGTATCGGCAATAGGAAAAGTACTAATCTTAGTTATGCACTTGACACATTAGAGGCGCTGGATTCATCATAACCGACCAAGATGGACAGCTGGTCGGTAAGGTGGCAACGAAGAATCTCGGTAGCAGTGAGCTTCCTGAGCAGCGTAGAGCCCTGTTCAACATCGTTAAATAGGATGATTGAAATATGGGAAGTCGTGCTGTCGAAGTTTGCGAGCCTCAAAAATGAGTAGTTCTGAAACAGGATTTTCAGCGTCAGCTGAAGGCCTGCAAGTCTTAAAGGAAAGTTAACATTCTATAAATCGATTAGGGAAAAAATTATGTCAAGCATAGAGCAAGTGGTTGAAACCCGAGATACCTGCGGAAACATAACAGCTATAGCCAACTGTACGCTGGAGGTGTCTCACCTCCCCGACCATTCAGGCCCGAATAGCGATTATTGGCAAGCATGGGTTAACGGTGTTCAGGATGATGGCTTAACTCGCAACGAAGCTATCAGGAACGCCCATAATCGCTTTAGTAAACAGTAGGGGAATAAAATTAGGCTGTATCGCTGGTGCTGTACCGCTTACCCAAATCTAGAACCTCAATCAAATAGGACAGTTGATGATGAACGATTGGATTGACTTAAAAGAAATCATGCCACTTAGAGCTTCGCCAGTTGTGATCAAAACTAACTGGTCTACCTACAGGGCTAGATTGGTTGCTAGCCCATTTGATGGTATTGAGTTCCACGTTATAGGTAGTAG
>NZ_CEXWTU010000163.1:0-11547 GCF_982758155.1 Marinagarivorans sp.
ATCTTCGTTGCTCAAAGCGTTACATGCCCCGGCATGCGCCCCTTTAAGCGCCTTGTGAAGAAAGCCGATCTCTTCGCCTAATTGGATAAACTATTTATTGCCTCGCCCCTAACGCCCCTAAATTTCATGACCTATCTGTTTGAGCAATGCCGCAATGGCGGCTTCATTGCGGCTGTAAAAATGCCACTGTCCCACCTTGCGACAATTCACCAACCCAACTTTTTGCAACTGCGCCAAATGTGCTGATGCCGTAGAACAAGAAAGCCCACTTTTTTGATGTATTTGCCCGGCGCACACTCCGGCATCTAATGAATGGACCTGTTCGGGGAAATTGTCTTTAGGCTGTTTTAGCCAGAGTAAAATCTGCCGCCGCAACGGGTGAGCAAGCGCTTTAATCGCCTCATCAAAAGCATCAGGCATCTGCGTGACTCCTCAGTAAATATAAAACGGGTTTTATGCGCACAGGAATTCGCATAAACCAGAAACTAATATCGCAACATTACGAAATATAATTCGTCTCAAAGCGAAACACAATCACAAATAGCCTGCCAGATAATTAACGCATCAAACCGTCCAACAAACCGCCCGTCAAAAGACATGCCACGACTTTTAAAAGCACCTCCGCAGACTCTGTCTACACTTAGAGCTATACCTCCATAAAACGAAGTACCAACCAACTATGGCTCGCACGTCAACGCAAGGACTATTACAGCGATTGACTGCCTTTAGGGATGGCACCCAAAGGCTTTTATGTTGGCCAGCATTATGCTGGTTATGTCTTTGCACGCTTGTACTTCCGGCCTACGCAATACCCGCGTCTAACCAATATGTTGCCGACTTTTGGTCTAGCCGCGACGGGCTTCCTGAGGGCGCCATTCTCTCTCTTTTCGAAGACAAAGAAGGCTGGCTGTGGCTAGGGACCGAGTGCTGCCTAGTGCGCTTTGACGGTGAACACTTCCATATTCTCGATGAAGAGCTTGCAGCACTAGGGCAATACAGCTTTGCACGAACATTATCATCTGATGGAGGAGAGGGTTTTTGGGCCAGTTTTGTGGGTGGAGTAGCGCATTACGATGGCGAAAAATATGAATGGTTTGGTGCCGAGCACGGGCTCGAGCATCCCTTTGTCTACGCCTTAAGTGGTAAGCGTAACCCTTGGATCGGCACTGGAGGCGATGGGGTTTGGCGCCTTATGGCGGGCCGATTTGAACGCGACCCCGGCTTTCCCAAGGAGTTTTCCGGTAAGATTAACGACCTTGTTATGGCCAGCGATGGCGTGCTTTGGGCCGCTACCGATAAAGGCGTGATTCGCCGGTTTTATGACGGCGTTTGGCACCAGGTACCCTTCCCTATCGCAGCCTTTAATGAAGTCATTACTCAGCTAGCCATCGACGCAGATGGCACCGTATGGGTGGGCAGCCAACAAGGTTTGGCGCGCTACTCCGACAAAGATGGCTTTCACACGATTGCCTCACTTGAAGCCACTTCCATATGCACACTCACCATCGATAAGGCCAACACCCTTTGGGTCGGCGGTGAAAGCGCCATATACCGTGTAAAAGATCATCAAGCCTACACCGTTCCGCATGCCATCACCGGCAAAGTCACCGCATTGTTAGAAGACTCTCACGCTAACATCTGGGTCGGTACCGAGGCCGGCTTAACCCGCCTCAAGCACAGCCTCTTTACAACCCAAGGGCAACTCGAAGGCCTTCCCCAAAATGACATAAAAGCGATTTCCCCACACCACCAAAGTGGCCTGTGGCTGATCGATAGCCGGGGTGGTGTTGGCCGGCTTGATGACGAGCGCTATACAGAAATTGCCCCCGCCGGCACAGTGCTGGGTAGCGGCATGCTCGGCCTCACAGGAGCCGACGATGGTTCATTGTGGCTTGCGAATAACACGTTAACTCACTTTACCGATGGCGGAGCAAAGCACTATACCCTGCCCAAAGGCGGGGCGGCTTTAGTCGAACCCGCGCACGACGGCTTATGGGTAGGACAAACCCAGCCCGATGGCACCAGTACGCTTAGGCACTTACCCGCAAGCTTACTAACACAACAAAACCGCGAGCTGAGCGACGTTAAGGCAATACCGCTACCTATCGATATCCGGCACCTTCAACGCTTGTACAGCGATAGGCAGCAACACTTATGGCTAGCCACCGGCGGCACCGGGCTGCTTCAACTCGACAAAACTGGTGACCTGATAAAACATTGGACCCAAGCCGATGGCCTGCCCAGCAACATTGTGTACAGCATGGTAGAAGACGCCGATGGCGGTTTTTGGATTGCCACACGCAGCGGCATTGCCTGGTTACACGACGGCATTATCACCAACTTCGCTATCACCTTAGGTGCCCCAATTCATTCACCGGTGCATATGTTTTTAGACCCCTCCGATCGCCTGTGGATAACCGCCGACGACGGTATACACCTCATCAATAGAGCCGCCTTTATGGCCGCCGCAAAAGAACCGAACAAAGCCATTTTCGAGCGCCTATTTAACACCCGCGATGGCCTGCGCAGCATGGTGGTCTCATGGCGGCGCGGTGGGCAGGCCGTAAGTGCTGACGGCACCCTGTCCTATGCCACCACTAACGGTCTGTCTCAGATTAGCCCCACCTTAATTTCCGATGAAATACCGCTCCCCCCGGTAGTGATCGAATCGGTAAGAGTCGGCAACCGCCTGACAAAAGAAGTCGAGCTTACGATCAACGACCGCCAACAACATGTGAGCGTGCGCTACACCGTACCCGATTTAAACAATGCACAACGCCTCGAATTCCGAACCCGCCTTAAAACACACAAGCGCCACGACGACGCCCCCTGGAGCCCAGCTACCGTAAGCCGAACAGTCCAGTTTTCTAACCTTGCCAAAGGGCATTACACGCTCGAAGTCGCCGCTCGCTATAAAGGCCAAGCTTGGGGCTCACACATTGCCAGCCTAACCATGGATGTGCCGCCGCACTTTTACGAGCGCTCGCTATTTCACCTCATAGCGGTTATCGCGTTTATGCTACTCACGCTCGCCTGGGCTAAGTCTCGATTATTGCGCGCCAAGCGCGCCGAAATTGTGCTGCGCAAACGCGTAACTGAACGCACAGCAGCCCTTAGCCATGAAATAGACGTGCGCATAGCCGCCGAATCCCGCGCTACCGAGCTCGCAGGCCACTTAGAAGAACGTGTTCGCGAACGTACGGCAGCACTAGAATTAGCTGAAATGGCCGTCCGCCGCAGCGAAGCACGCTTTGCTTTAGCCGCCAAAGGTGCCGAGGACGGCATATGGGACTGGGATATCACCCTAAACACGCTGTACCTATCACCTCGCTGGCAAGCGATTCTGGGCTATGGTGAGCACCAATTCCCTGCAACCCTAAGCGCCTGGCTTGAAGCCGTACATCCAGAAGATATTGACCGCCTACGTGACCTTCTGGTGTTTTCGCTCGGCGACGATAAATTCCGCTACGAATACCGCATACGCCACAAAGACAAACACTACATTTGGGTGCTAACACGCGGCGTGGTTATCCGTGATAGGGATGGTTCCCCCACGCGGGCAGCGGGATCACAAACCGATATTAGCGCGCGCAAAGCGGCTGATGCACAGTTAGCGAAAAGCCAAACCGAAGACATCGTCACCCGCTTGCCCAATCGCGTACTATTTGCAGACCGCTTAAATCAAGCGCTATTGCGCGGTCGCCAACAGAAGTCGCTGGTGGCCGTTATTTATTTGGACATAGATCAATTTAGAACCGTTAACGAGGAATACGGCCACGCCATCGGCGACACCGTTTTACAGCTATTCGCCACACGTATTAGCGAAACATTACGCAGTACCGACTCCGTCGCCCGTGTCGGCAATGATGAATTTGCAATACTGATAACCGAGGTGGCCAACACAGAAGAAGCCAACCTCGCCGCCGAACGCTTACGTAAAATACTAGAAGCACCCTTAATCATTGGGGACAAAATTTTACCGCTAACCTGCAGCATGGGATTAAAGCTAGCGCACCCCGGCGAAGCGACCCTCGAAAGCTTTTTGGTTGATAGTGAACAGGCTGTGGTACAAGCCAAATCGGCGGGCGGCGGGCGCATGTCGCTGTTCGATAATAAACTCAGTGAAGAAACTCGCGAGCGAAAAAGCTTAGAAGCCGAACTTAAACGCGGGCTCGAAAAATCAGAATTTGTATTGCACTACCAACCGCTTATTAGCTCGGCAACTGGCGCAGTGGTTGGGGTGGAAGCACTAGCGCGCTGGCAACACCCAAAACGCGGTTTACTCGCGCCCTACCACTTTATAGGCATGCTTGAAGCCTGCGGGTTAATTGTGCAATTTAGCGAATGGGTGTTACAAGCTGCTTGCGCCCAAGCCAAACAATGGCAACAAACGCTTGCATCGCCGATACGTATATCAATTAATGTACCCGCTCACCAACTAAATGATATCACGCTGTACAACGACATTAATTTAGCACTGAAAAAAGCCGACATCCCTGCTGATTTACTCGGCATTGAAATTGTCGAAACCAGCGTGCTTGAAACACGCCCCGATATTATTCAAAACCTTCAACGCTTAAGGGCCGACGGAATACAAATTTCAATTGATGATTTTGGCACCGGCTATAGCGCCTTTAGCTATCTGAATAAACTGCCCATTGATCGCATCAAAATTGACCGCTCATTCTGCCAAGGTATTCCAGAAGACCCACAGGCAAACAGTATTTGCTCCGCATTACTCGATATGGTCCGCAAACTCAACATGGAGCCCGTAGTAGAAGGCGTAGAAACCGAAGCCCAATATAATTTCATGTGCGAAAAAGGCACGCCGATTATTCAAGGTTACTACTTCAGCAAGCCATTAGATGTTCCAACCTGTACCGCTTACTTAAAACAAAACGCCTTAAAAAAAGCGGATATTTGATAGTAGCTACCGGCCACAACTTACACTACAAAGTACGCTGTACGCAGTACGCAAATTTCGTATCAACGATTATCTCCCCCTATTGAAACCTGCTAAACTTTGCAACCCGAGTTTAGGGGCGATGCAATAATAGATTGTCCAATTAGGCGCAGGGTTCTGCTTTCTCAACGAGGCACTGAAAGGGGCGCATGCCGAGGCATGTAACGCTTTGAGCAACGAAGATGAGGAAGTGGAGAGCAAGCATTAATGGATAATGTATTACTTCCTCGCCCCTCAGGCCCCGCACATGAAAAACCTCCTTTATATCGCCATTGTTCTATTCGCCATATCAAAACTTTTCAACTGCAGTAGCGCATCCCATTCAGTGGGTAAAACCTGTATTTTAGGTTTCTGCTTTGGCCCTAGTTTTGAGCTTGAACAGCGAGAGATATCAACAGCTAAAAAAACATTTACAGTAACAGGCTATACCGATGGTGAATTTTCCGACCATCAATTTTCTTTGGGCGAACACGGCGTTTACGAAGGCTTAAGTTTTGGCCTCGAAGAATCTGACATTTACGACTCGCTCACGGTAAAAAAACGCATGCACATATTGAACGACAAGGCCTACCAAACCTATCTAGAAAAATACCTGCGCGTCAAAAAACAATGCCCTGCCTCCTTTGTTCATCAAAACCTTGAAACGGCACTATTGATTCCAGCGTCCGATGAAATAACACAAGAATTTGAACACTACGAACTGCCCTTCAGCCCAGACGGTACGCCGTTTAAATTTGAAGGCTATGTAATGACGCCGAAAGAATCTTACGCCATTAGAGATGGCAACCGCCTTGAAATCACCTTAGCACGCCATGAGGGCGCACTGAGTAACGTAGGAAGCGCACAGCATTTAATTCGTTATTTTTTAGTCACGCGTATTCATTAGGGACGAGGAAACAATATTTCATCCACTAATACTTGATCTCGACCTCCTTATCTTCGTTGCTCAAAGCGTTACATGCCCCGGCATGCGCCCCTTAAAAAGTTTCTTTCAACATATTAAGCATATCGTCTACCGAAAGTTTCTGCGCCTGCTCGTTGCCGGCCAGTAACTTATCGGCTAGATCTCGCTTTTGTTGATGCAGGGCTACAATGCGTTCTTCAATCGTATTTTTGGCAATTAATCGATATATGGTCACAGGGCGCTTTTGCCCCATGCGATGTGCCCGGTCGGATGCTTGCTCTTCCACGGCAGGGTTCCACCATGGATCCATATGAATCACATAATCGGCTGCGGTTAGGTTCAAGCCAGAGCCTCCTGCTTTTAGGCTAATCAAAAAAACATCACCTTCACCATTTTGAAAAGCGTTCACGCGCACGGCGCGCTGCTTTTGCGGTGTCGAGCCATCTAGGTACTGATAAGGTATACCACGGGTTTCGAGATGCGTTTTAATTAGCTGCAGGTGACCCACAAACTGGCTAAAAATAAGGGCTTTGTGATTATTCTGCTGTAGCTCTTCTAATAGTTCATCCAAAGCCGCTAATTTTGCACTACCTAAAGTTGTTTCTGGCATTACCAGCTTTGGATTACAGCAAGCTTGACGCAGCTTTATTAACTCAGCCAACATTTTAATACGCTGCTCGCCTTCATTCGCTGTTTTACCCGCCTTGGTTATATTGTCTACCGCATTGCGCCTAAGAGCTTCGTAAAAGCTTTGCTCTTTCGCACTCAACTCTACGTGAATATTAATTTCGGTACGTGCGGGTAGCTCTGTTAAAACCTGGCTTTTCATTCGCCGTAAAATAAAGGGCTGGATTAACGCCCTCAATCCCAAACTCGCTTTCCTAGCCGCCAACTTATCCTCTTTAACATTGGCAATAGGTAAGGCATAACGTTCACCAAAACGCTTAACATTACCCAGCAAACCCGGCGTAATAAAACGAAAAAGGCTCCATAATTCTGTCAAATTATTTTCTATCGGTGTGCCCGTGGTAATCACTTTAAAATCACCTTTTAGCGCACAAGCAGCTTGCGTACGTTTGGCCAGCGGGTTCTTAAGGGCTTGGGCTTCATCGGCAATAATCGTATGCCACTTAACTTTGGCCAGTAATTCGCTTTCGCGCTGCAATAAGCCATAACTAAGAATGACGCAATCAAAGCTAGAAACATTCGCTAACAATTCACTGCGCTGCTCGGTACTTGTCGAATCCGAAAACAATTGCATATTCAGCGTTGGGGCAAATTTTTGCGCCTCCTGCAGCCAATTAAAACACACCGATGTGGGGGCTATAACAAGACTTGGGCCATTATTCGCTCGCGCCAACAATAACGCCAATGCCTGTAAGGTTTTCCCTAACCCCATATCATCTGCCAAACAAGCGCCGGCGCCCCAATGTGCCAACCGCGACATCCAATCAAAACCCACAACCTGATAATCTCGTAACTCGGCCTGCAAGGTAGAGGGCACAGTAGGCGCGATTTCATTGGATTCATGCATTTTTTGCGTTTGCGCTTCCCACGCATGATTCGTTTTCATGCGCATGCCGGTTGTGGCTTCGGCCACCTGTATACTCGCCAGCTGATGAAATTTACCACCTTCGGTAGCGTGATTAAGTTGATCGAGTTTTTCTCTTAGGTCCTGTGACAGCACCAATATTTGATCAGCACTTAATTGTACAAATCGACCGCTAGCCGCAGACACCAACTCTAATAGCTTACGCAACTCGATTACTTCGTTTTCATCAACCGCTAGCTCGCCACTAAGATCAAACCATTCACTTTTTTTATTCACCGCCAAGCTAAGATGCTGGCCATCCAATGTTTTCGATAAATTGATTTTTTTCCCTTTAGGCCAGCGCAAGCGCAATGCAAAAGGCATCGGATTCTTATTCACCACTCGCTCTAATTGCTCTAGTGCCTCTAGTGCACCTTGCAACTCATCTATAGCCAGCACGTTATCTGGCATCGCTAAAAAGTGCGGACAATGCTCATCAAGGGCATCAAGTAAAATTTGCTCTTGTAATAAATTTCGCTGTGTCGCAACACGGCGGCCGTCGATTTCGGCTGTCAAACTGGCATTGCCGGCAATGGGTTTAAAGGCAGGGCCTTTGTCGCCAAAAGGCATCACCACACAGGTAAATTCTAACCCCTCGCCTAAAGGCTGAATATTAATCACAACATGCTCGTCGCACGGCATGGTTTCAAGGCCAGTATCCAGCTCAGCGATGTCCGACTGAATATTGAGCAACGGCGCTATCGCCGACACGCTCTCTAAAACTTTCGCTTTGGCATGGACGGGGATCATCAGCCCTCCTTCCCCGACAATTTTTGCAACCTTTAAATGGGAAGCACTAAATACCGTAAAGCCATAACTTTGAGCGGAATACTCCTTTATCGAAAAGACTTCATCATCTTCAAAATGTGCCGGTAAATCAGCAATACTCAGCAGCAACTGATCACCTTGTTGACTAATCAGTAGTTCAGGCTCTTTTTGAATTAGATCAATGGCGTGCTCCAAATCGTGCGCTAAATACACATTATCAAGATCCTTAGCCGCAAGCAGCGCGCCAGCACCTTCCAAAACATGCTCTACTGAGGTGTAATAGCCCCAATTTTGATACGATTCAATCGCCCGACACATCACCTTATCGGCATCGCTTAAATACACGAAAGAATCATATTCCTTCGCTAAGCGCTGTAATGATACAGGGCGCCCTTTACTCCAACCTTTCGCTGTTTGCTTTTGCTCGCGGGCCTTAAACGCAACCCCATTCGAATTTAACGCCATTTCCCAAATAAGCCTTACCGGCTTATTTGTTTTTTTAACGGGCTCAGCGCCGGATGAATTATTGGTAGGACTCAGCGCTATCAGTTTTTCAAGGGCAAGGTCCCATTCAGCCTTCCTGCTAATTAAGTCGGGGAGCTGGATTAGCGATGTTACAGCCTTGTCTTTGGCGCTATTGTTAGAAGGCAGAGAAACCCTTGCTTTGAGTTGCTCACTCAATTCTGAAAATAGGCCCATCTCCATATCTGAAAAATATTCACAGCAATCATCCAGCAACTGACGCTGTGACTTATCCAGTTTTTGTCCACACCATGTGTTAGTTAAGCAATTGGCAAGTACCATTTGATAATAGTAAAAAGGATGTGCCGATAAGAATTTATTAAAAGGTCTATTATTGCCATCAGGCTTACCGCCAGAGACTAGTGTTTCGGCCGCACGATGTAGCGCCCAAAGCACGTAGTGATAATCATCGTCTGACTTTTTATCTGCAAGCTCAAAATCCACTTGATCGATCACACACTCATAATAACCAGCACTTTTTTGACTGGCCGAAATAAGTAGTGACAACTTGTAGAACAAACCTAAAGTGCCGCCAATATACTGTTTTTTTCGACGTGTATACTTATTTTTAGCCACAATAGATTTTTCAAACAAAGCTTCTGCAGACTCAAAATCCCCCATTAAAAAGAGATAGGTAGCATTTAACTGCAAGCCATAGCAGGTTGCATCATTCGCGGGCAGCAATTTTTTAAAGTCATCAAAACGATAAGCATAAAGATAACATTCGCAAAGTAGATGCATAAGTCCGGTATTGCCAGGATTATGCTCACAGACTTGTTCAAGTAAAGTAAGATGGTAACCATTTGAGCGCCCAAACCGATACCGTTGCGCAACCCAAACCGCAAAACTTTGATACTGCAGCTGATCAGGTAAAGCCAAAAAGCGCTGTAGATCGAAGGAAATAAAACATAGTTCAATCAACGCCTGACTTTTATAGACATTAATAATTTGTGGATTTTTATCAAATTCTAATAATTCAATAACTTCCTCATAACGCGCCATGAAAAAATAATCGCGCACTAGGCATTCAGTATCGATTGGCTGGCGCTGCCATTCATAAAGGCTGCGAATAGGTATATTTTTTTCTAGCTGCTCGATTAAACCCACATAACTGTGATCGGCGATGCAGTCTTCGACCAAGCGATTCGACAACAGAAGATTGAGTTGTATACCGTCTTTATCTTGGGAGATAAAGTTGCCCTTAACGAGCTTATCTTTGTGCTCTGACTTTAAGCCTTTAAGTTTTACACCGGTCAAATGCTGTGCGCTAGTCCCTAGCGCGGTTAACAACTTATTCAGTTTACTGGCACCGATGGGTTTATACATTACAGCCAGTAACTTCAATACTGTCTGCGTATAGGCATCCAGCGCTTGATAGGCGGCATAAAGTTCATCAACGTGCTGAGCGGTTGTAGCAGAAATTTTCATAGGTATTCAGGCAATTTCAAAGGTAGTCGAGCAAGAAAGGCCGCCAATTTAACAATAAAGCTTAGCGCCTGCAAACTAACGAAAACGCCTATTCGTCGCACTCGCCACAAACGCGACAAGCCTCTTAGAGTCGTAGTCAGCTAAGTACAGGGCCGGTACAATACCGCACTCATTTTTATCACTCAGTAGAGGGTTTCAACCTTGTCCATTAGATCACTCGTCGCCACTGTCTGTTTTTTAACCGTCGCGCCATGCTGGGCGATATCCAACATCGAAAGCCAGCGCCCTGGGGAACTTAAAGAGGGTGTAAGCGGGCAGCTTTCTGTTGGCCTTAGTGGTAAAACCGGCGACAAACGCGAAGAAGACTACACCTTTAATGCGCGCCTAAACTACCGCCAAACCAACGATTTATTTTTTTTGATTGGCTCACACGAATATGGCTCGACGCGTACAATCAAAGACACCGACGAATCTTTTATCCACGGGCGCTGGATTCATAACTTTAATCAGAAGTGGGCTGGCGAAGCCTTCACTCAATGGGAAGAGGACCAGTTTGCCAACTTGGAGTCGCGCACCCTTCTCGGCGGCGGCGCGCGTTATTTAGCAGCACATAAAGAAGGTGTTTACGCGCTAGCTATTGGCCTTGGCGCTTTTCATGAGGCTGAAACACTGGACCTTTCAACCTATCAACAAAACACCGACACTTTACGCATCAACGCCTACTATTCTTACAGCCATCAACTAAACGCTAATACATCCATCGCCAGCACCACCTACCTGCAACCCTCTAGCGATAATTTTGATGACCTACGCGCCCTTTTTACATTTTCATTGAATGTCAAAATGACAAATTCGCTAACATTATCGATTGGTTATCAAGCCAAGCACGATAGCCTACCCGCCAAAAACCTCGACGCCGATCCAATTATCGACAACAGCAAAACTAATACCGAATACTCCACGTCACTGACCTATCAATTTTAGCCGGTTTAGATCGTACTGAATTAGGCTTCGATAAAGCGCGGTAGAATAGATAAGGAACAATTTATGCGAATTATTCATATTATTTTACCGGGGCTTTTAGTGGCTGCCACCGGTGTTGGCGCTGGCGATTTAGCCACCGCCAGTATTGCAGGTAGCTTGTTAGGCGTATCGGTACTATGGGCCGTTATCGCTGGCGGCGTGATGAAATACTTTTTAACAGAAGGCATTGGCCGCTGGCAACTCGCGAGCCAGCACTCGCTTTTAGCGGGTATCAAAATGCATTTCGGCCGCATTGTTGGACTATGCTTTTTACCCTACTTATTATTGTGGTCTTTTTTTGTGGGCGCGGCCTTAATTTCGGCTTGTGGCGTAACCTTAAATGCGCTG
>NZ_CEXWTU010000164.1:0-11545 GCF_982758155.1 Marinagarivorans sp.
GCGTTACCCTACTGACCTATGTCCTATAGGCCTCGGCATGCGCCTCTTCAAGCGCCTTGCTGAGAAAACAGGATCCTTCGTCTAATTGGACAAACTACTATTGCCTCGCCCCTGAATGCAAAAAATCAGGCGCGAAGTGTAACAAATGTTCAGCGAATAACGGCATACCGAAGAACATAAGGCCTTATCGCCCCAGTCAGCATCGCGATGTAACAGTTTTTCTCAATTTTGATTCGGAACCTCTGCCATACTTCATTGCCAGACTCGGGCATCATATTTTTAAATGCACGGCAAAGGACCCACCATTAATGCAAGCCACATTCACACAAGGTTCAATATTCAAACATGTTAGCGTAATGACGTTTACATCAACGGCCGGTCTATTGTCGTTGTTTTTAGTCGACCTCGTTGATATGTATTGGCTGAGCTTACTGGGCGAAATCGAGTTGGCCGCTGCTATTGGTTATGCGGGTTCTGTTCTCTTTTTTACCATGTCGCTATGCATTGGGCTTTCTATTGGTTGCGGTGCACTCGTTTCGCAATCCATTGGCGGCGGGAATGTTCAGCATACCAAGCAATTAGTGGCGCATATTTTTACCGGTATTCTGGCAATCACCCTACTGGTTGCGCTGCTCGTATTCTTTACTGTGCCCTGGCTACTACTTTGGCTGGGCGCCACAGACAGGGCTCACGAATTAGCAATGGCGTATCTCACCGTCATTATCCCCAGCATGCCGCTAATGGGAATTGCCATGGCCTGCAGTGGCGTGATTCGCGCATTGGGGCATGCCAAAGAGGCCATGTACCTCACGTTATTGGGAGGCCTTGTTAATGCTGTACTCGATCCCCTGTTTATTTTCGCGCTAGATATGGGCATTGAAGGTGCAGCAACAGCCACGGTTTGCGCGCGCTTTGCCATGGTCAGTTATGGTTTACAACGCGTATTCGTTGCTTACGGGTTGCTCGATACTCCGCACTGGAAAGGCTTTATTGGCGACATTAAGCACTATTCACAAACCGCACTGCCTGCGGTACTCACTAACCTTTCCACCCCCTTAGGCGTTGCTTACATCACAGCGGTTATGGCGCAGTTTGGCGATAGTGCCGTTGCTGGCAATGCCATTATCAGCAAGCTTCAACCACTCGCTTTTGCTGGTTTATTTGCATTGTCTGGTGCAATAGGCCCCATTGCAGGCCAAAACCTAGGCGCAAAGCTTTTTGGGCGCATCATGGAAACCCTTAAAGCTAGCCTAGGGTTTATCGTGGGTTACTGCGTTATTGCCTGCTTGATGCTCTTCTTACTGACCGAGTTTATTATTCAAGCTTTTAATGCTGAAGGCGAAGCTGCGATGCTAATACGCCTATTCTGCTACGGTTTGAGCCTTACCAGCTTGTTTAACGGCATGACTTTTATGAGTAATGCCTTATTCAATAACCTCCGTATTGCGCCCTGGGCCACTGGCTTTAATTTCGCGAAAGCCACAGTATTTACGATGCCTTTTGCCTCCATTGGTGCACAATGGGGGGGGCCGGCAGGGGTTTATTGGGGTGTATTAGTCGGTGCCGCTATTATCGGAATTGCGGGAGTAGGTGTAGCCTATTGGAAGATTAAACGTCTAAAATAGCCACCTCTATATAAAGTACAAGTCATACGGGGTTTCACCATGCCATCCTTACAAGACCAACTATTGAATGCAGGGCTAATTGATAACAAAAAAGCCAAGCAAGTTAAAAAGGAAAAACGGAAGAAAGCCAACGTCGATCGTCGTAGCAAAGATGAACAGGTAGACGAAACAAAGGCGGCGGTAGAGGCGGTTAAAGCAGAAAAGGTCGCCCGCGATCGCGAGCTTAATCGCCAACGCGAAGATCAAGCCCAGCAAAAGGCCATTGCAGCACAAATAAAACAGCTGATCCAAAACCACAGCAAGCCTAAGCTTGAAGGCAAAGGCGAAGTTGAATATAACTTCACCGATAGCGGTAAGATCAAAAAAATGATGGTGTCGTCTACCGTACAACGCCAAATTATTAATGGCGTTTTGACGATAGTAAACTTAGAAAATAGCTATCATTTGATCCCTGCAGTGGTTGCAGAGAAAATTGCACAACGAGATGATTCTTGTATTGTTGTAAGTAACGTGGCAGCCGAAGAGACAGCGGACGATGATGATCCGTACAAAGATTATGTGATTCCTGACGATATCATGTGGTAATCGGATAAAATTTTAACGATCTATTGATACCGTGAAACCCTCTCGCCAAAAACGCATTGCACTCGCTTTACTGTTGATTACAGCTTTAGCGAGTGCCGCTATTCTCTATACAACCCCCAATACTAAAGTCGATATTTGCTTTAAGCGTGGCGGTGTACTGAACCCAACAACCGAAATCTGCAGTTTTAATCGATAAAAACCTACTTATACTCGTTTTGTATGATTGTTACTTTGGCTCTTGCTTGGCAATTTTATCGAGATACCCCATCAAAAAGGCCGAGCCAACAAACGTCATGTGAATAATGACATACCATTTAAGTTGCTCTGGTTCATAGGCCTCTGCGCCCATAAAGATTTTTAACAGGTGAATGGATGAAATGGCCACAATACTGGCGGCAATTTTAGCCTTCAATGATGATGAATCCATTTTACCCAGCCAGCCCAATTTTTCTTCATCATCGTTAATATCGATTCGGCTCACAAAGTTTTCATAGCCACTCATCATAACCATAATCAATAAACCGCCAACCATCGCTATATCAATTAACGACAATATCACAAGAATAAGATCAACTTCCTTGATGGTTAAAACATGCATCATCAGGTGAATAACTTCTTGGAAGAACTTAATACCCAAGGCTAATACAGCCAGACTTAAACCAAAATAAATAGGCGCTAACAACCAACGCGAACGATAGAGCAACGTTTCAAAAAATTTTTCCATGGGTTATCTCAAACATCTTAAAGGTGGGGTAAATACATCAGAAATAATACCGGTTACTATGACTTCTGATAAGGATCAGGCTGTTCGTGCAAACGCTTTTTAAAGCGTTTGTATTCCCACTGATATTGGGTCGGTACGGCCCGAACACAACGTTCAATACCAGCACTTAAGGCATTAACGGCTAATTGCTCGTCATCACTGTGTATATCGCCAGGCGGCTCTTCCACAACGACTTCAAAACCATTAGGGACTCGCTTCGCATAGGCAAACAAAGGCTTGCAACCGCTTTTCTTAATCAGCTTATTCACTAATGTCATCGTAAAAGCGTGGTGTGCCATAAATGGAGCAAATCGACCAGAAGCATCATCCTTAGGGGTTTGGTCCGGTAAAATGCCCGACATCCCACCTTCCTTCAATACTTTTAGGATCGTCATTAGCCCTTTACGGTCCGTCGCGACTAAGCGCGCGTTACAGCGGGTGCGTACATCTAACAGCACCTCGTTCATGCCTATCGCACTGGGCTTTTGGTACATATTGGTCACAACACCTTGGGTCGCTAAATAATAATTGAGTGCTTCCCAATTACCAATATGCGGCGCCAATATAAGTACACCTTGGCCACGGGCTTGCGCCTCTTTAATTAAGTGCTCGCCAGCTGGCGGGATCATACGTTGCTCAACCCAAGCTTGCTTGCGCGTCCAAATTACAGCGGTTTCCAGCGCTAGGCGCCCTGTTTCTAGGACGCTGGCACGAACAAGTTGCTTTTGCTCTGCGGCGGATAATTCTGGCATACAGTAAGCAATATTCTGTGCCGTCGCCACGGCCATACGGCTGCCTGTTAATAACGAGAACCTCCCCGTCAAAGCCCCTATTCCTCGTGCCCACGACAACGGTAAACGTCCCACCGTAGCAATAACGCCTTTAACGAGTCGAGTGACTATTTTTTCGGATAACGATAAAGAAGACATAACAAAGGCACTGATGGCGAAAGGTGCATTCTGCCAAAAAAAACGTGGCGAGGTAATGAATATATCAATATAGAAGGGACACTATAGCGAGAAAGGCAGGTCACGCCCTGACTTTAACCGTCATGGGCGCGACGATATTTATACCTTAAAGAACCGCTTTCGCTGCTGCGTAATCGGGTTCGTTGGCAATTTCAGGCACTAGCTCTGTGTGTAATACTTTGCCATCGGTATCCAATACAACAATCGCGCGTGCTGTTAAGCCGGCTAACTTGCTGTCTAACAACTTCACACCAAAGTCTTCGGCAAAAGTAGAACGAAAAGCCGACGCCGAAACCACATTATTCAACCCTTCAGCACCACAAAAGCGCGCCATGGCAAACGGTAAATCTTGTGATACACAAACAACCGCGGTGTTATCTAACTGGCTGGCGTCTTCGTTAAAAGTACGAACAGATTGTGCGCAAGTTGGAGTATCTACACTGGGGAATACATTCAGAATAACGCGCTTTCCGGCCAAACTTGCGGTGGTTAAATCACTCAAATCCACATTGCTTAAAGTAAATGCGGGTGCGGTAGAACCTACTGCAGGTAAATCGGCATTGGTGTTTACGGGTGTACCTTTAAGTGCTGTCGTCGCCATAAAATCCTCTCTATTAATTGGGTGTATTTAACAAACTGGAACGGCGCGAAGTATCGCAGCTTTTGCTGTAACAAAACACCGGTGTAAAATGGGGGTATTCGTGGCCACCATAAGGCCGCTATCCATAGATTACCGAGATAGCCATGGCTAATTTCAACACCCACCTACAGTTTTCGACCATTGGTAGTGGTTTATTAAGCACGCTCTTTTTAAGCAGCCAGCACGTTACGCCTTCTGAAGCGGTACTTTGTTGGGTGGCGGGTTCAATCGGCGGTATTTTGCCGGACATCGATTCCGACAACTCTCATAGCCTTTCTATTTTGTTTGGTTTATTTAGCGCGATGGCTTGTATAGCCACGACTATTTTTGGTATCTATCATTGGCCATTATTATGGGTTTGGGCCGGTTGCGCTGTTGCCTTTGCCACTATGCATTTTGTGGTGCGTGCTATTTTTGAAAGTTTTACAGTACACCGTGGCGTTTTTCACTCGTTGCTGGCGGGCGTTTTTTTCGCATTTTTAGTAACAGCTCTTGCCGCACAGCTCGGGCTGCGGCCTACAGGATGCTGGTTTGTAGGCGCCTTCACTGGTTTTGGTTACTTTTTACATTTGTTATTGGATGAAATTTACGCTGTCGACTTCATGAATACCCGTATCAAACGATCATTTGGTACAGCGCTTAAGCTTTTTGATTACAATAATTGGAAAAGCGCAGCGTTTGTTGGCTGCGCCACCGTTATAACAGCATTTTTTCTACCTGCGTCCACGCGCTTTTCCAGTATTGTTTTTAATGTCGAGACCTACACCTTATTTGCTCAAAAACTGATGGGCTAACATTAACAATAATGGGCACCTTGTGTACCAACAACAACACTGTAAAGCGATTGGCTTGCCGTCATAAATAGCTGGTTTCTGTGTTTGCCGCCAAAACAAATATTGGAACAAATTTCAGGCAATACAATTTGGCCAATGCGATCACCATCAGGCGCAAAGATATGCACGCCATCATAACCCTCGCCTGCCCAACCAGCCCCGGCCCAAACATTACCATCAACATCACAGCGAATACCGTCAACAATACCCTTTTGCTTACCTTTGGCGGTTAGCGTATATCGACGACCATTTTTTAATGTCGCGCCATCCACATCCCACACTTTAATTTCACCGGCGGCCTTCGAATAATGCGAAACGCCCGAATCGGCGATATACAGCTTTTTATAATCTGGCGAAAAACATAAGCCGTTGGGCTTATACACTTCATCTGTCAACTTACTAACTACGCCCGTTTTATCATCAATGCGATACACCGCTTCTTTTTGATAAGGTTGGGGAGAACCGTTATTGGCATTAGTGCCCTCATAGACACCCAAGCTTCCGTAACCTGGATCAGTAAACCAAATACTGCCATCAAGCGGGTTCACGACAACATCATTGGGGGCATTTAACGTTTTACCGTCGAATTCAGCCGCCAAAACCGTTACACCACCATTTACTTCATAGCGAACAACCCGTCGCTCTAAATGTTCGCAAACCACTTGGCGGCCTTGTAGATCGAAGGTGTTGCCATTGCTAAAATTTGAAGGCGCGCGAAAATTACGCGATACATGATTATTTTCGGTGGTTAAGCGCAACTGTTCATTGTTAGCAATATCGCTCCAAACCAGATAACGCCCCACAGCATTCCAAGCAGGCCCCTCAGCCCAACGCATACCGGTGTGTAAACGCTCAATCGCGGCATTGCCAATACGGTAGGTAAAGCGTTTATCTAGCGCGACAATGTCTGAGTCTGGGTAGCGAATGGGCGATGCACCAGGCTGATAACGATCGCCATTGGCCATGCTGCACGCAGCCCCTAAAGTTGCCACGCTACCCACGGCCGCCTGTTGTAAAAACTGCCGGCGAGAAGGCGCCAAGTGAGGTGTCTTTGTCATAAATTTATTAGCCTAGTCAATAAGGAATCCGTCGCCAGCTACCATACCAAAGCACCTTTCATTCCGGTAGTTTGTTGATGTCGCTCAAAGCATACGGTACCGAATGAAGATACCCCTCATTCTCTCATTCCATTTTAAAGTATGTTTATCAGGGGTATAGCGCAGACTTAAGCACATTTTTTATAGGTGGCCAATACAGATTAACGATTTTACTAGCGTTACTGACCAGTTCAGGGATAATCCCTTCCTTTTAAAATATATCCGCTTTACCCCTTTGCGTTCAATAAGCCACTGGCATTGACGCCCGAGTTAGCTATTCTCAAGTTTACACACTTGATAATGCCATCATTAACTGCGCATGCAGACTTAACCACGCCTTTAAGTAATTTCTTTTTATGATTAGATATAAGCAAGACATACCCGCCATTCTTTTGGTTTTAGCACTTTTTACCGCCCAACTTGTATTGTTCTTTTGGGTGGAAAATCTCTACATCATTCTCGCCTGCGCGTTACTGATGGTCGTTGCCCAAGGCTCTGCCACGGCGGTTAATCACAATCATCAACACCTGCCTATCTTTAAAGCTGGCTGGTGCAACCGCTTATTTGAGCTGCCTTTATTCTTTAATACGGGCTGTGGCCCTTGGGCCTGGGTGCTTCACCATACGCTGGGTCACCATATGAAATATTTGGATGGCCATGAAGACACATGCTCATGGAAGCGCAAAGACGGCACCACCATGGGCGGCACGGAATACACGGTTATCAATACCCTTAAGATTTACCCTGAAATATTTCGCGTCGGTAAGCAACACCCTAAAATTCTCAAGAAATTTAAGTTTTGGCTGGTGATATGTACTGCAATTTTAGCCGGGCTCATTGTGCTCGCACCGCTTAAGGCACTGATTATCTTTGTAATTCCAATGATCATTCAATTGTTCTTATTAGTATACGCCACCGTAGATCACCATCGTGGGCTAGACACCCAAAACCCCTACGAAGCCACACGTAACGATGCCACCAAACTCAACAACTGGTACGCCTGGAACTTAGGCTTCCATACAGCACATCACGTTAAGTGCGGATTACATTGGTCGAAGTTACCTGCCTTTCATGAAGAGATTCGGCAGAAAATACCCAGCGAGTTGGTGCGGGCGGTTTAAAACTGGCTAGCCTTAGTTTCTACGGTCGCGAGGTTGACTCACGACTCCCTCAAGCAGTTAGTCTGTTTGAGGCAAAAAAACCGCCTTCTGGGCGGTTTTTTCATTTCTAACGTTATATTTCATTACGCACTAAATACTGGTAATTACCGCCCTGTGTATGGATTAACGCCCCAGCAAGCAATCCCGTCACAATATCGCTATAATCACCGCCTTTTGTTTTTACCTCATTAGCTAGGTGACTTTGTGACTCTTTCGACTACCGCGGCCAACCCCGCAGCGACTTTTCAAGGCTTGATTTTGGCCCTTCAAACTTACTGGGCTGAACAAGGCTGCACTTTAATGCAACCTTTAGATATGGAAGTGGGTGCGGGTACTTTTCACCCCGCCACGTTCTTGCGTGCAATTGGGCCAGAAACCTGGAACACCGCCTACGTGCAACCCTGCCGCCGCCCTACCGATGGCCGCTATGGCGAAAACCCAAACCGTTTGCAGCATTACTACCAATTTCAGGTCATCCTCAAGCCTTCGCCCAGTAATATTCAAGAGTTGTACTTAGGTAGCTTGCAGAAGCTAGGCATCGATACCAACGTACACGATATTCGCTTTGTAGAAGATAACTGGGAGTCGCCCACTTTAGGTGCCTGGGGTTTGGGCTGGGAAGTGTGGTTGAACGGTATGGAAGTCACGCAGTTTACCTACTTCCAACAAGTGGGCGGCATTGAATGCTACCCCGTAAGCGGCGAGATCACCTACGGCCTAGAACGCTTAGCCATGTACTTGCAGAACGTCGATTCCATCTACGATTTGGTTTGGACCATCGGCCCCGATGGCACGCCCGTAACCTACGGCGATGTATTCCATCAAAACGAAGTTGAAATGAGCGATTACAACTTCAACCACGCCAATGTCGATTACTTATTTGCGACCTTTGATGAGTGCGAAACCCAGTCGACAAAGTTGATTGAAGCCGGCTTACCCCTGCCCGCTTACGAGATGGTAATGAAAGCCTCCCACGCGTTTAACTTGCTCGATGCCCGCCAAGCCATCTCGGTTACCGAACGCCAGCGTTATATTTTACGTGTAAGAACGTTAGCCCGCGAGGTAGCGAATGCTTACTTACATACTCGAGCCAAACTCGGCTTCCCAATGGCGCCAGCGCACCTACGCGAAGAAGTACTCAAAAAATTAGCCGCAGAGGATAAAGCCTAATGAGCCACGCATTTTTAGTTGAATTAGGTACCGAAGAGCTGCCACCCGTTGCCCTTAAAAGCCTAAGCAAAGCGTTTACCCAGAGTATTTTAGCCGGCCTTAAAGCCGCAAAAATTACGCTAGACGGCCATACACCCTTTGCCGCACCGCGCCGTTTAGCCTTGTTGATTGAAGGGCTTCCAGCCACTACCCCCTTGGAAGAGATTACTGCTTGGGGGCCGCCGACACGCGTGGCCTTTAAAGATGGCACGCCCACCAAAGCCGCAGAAGCCTTTGCTAAAAAGAACGGCTTGGATGTGAACAACCTGCCAACCGGTATGGATGGTAAAGAAGAAAAACTGATGCATACCAGCCAAAGTGGCGGCGAGCCAACAGCCGAACTTATGCCAGCCTTGGTTGAAAAAGCCCTTGCCGGCTTGCCCATTAGCAAACGCATGCGCTGGGGTGCTAGCCGCACCGAATTCGTTCGCCCAGTCCATTGGCTTGCCATGCTGTGGGACGATGCCGTTATCCCCGCCACTATTTTAGATTTAAACGCTGGCAATACCAGCCGTGGCCATCGCTTTCACGCCAACCGTGAGTTAACACTTACTCACGCCACAAGCTACGCGGCCTTGATGCGCGAAGGCTATGTAATGGCCAGTTTTGAAGAACGCAAAGCGTTAATCAGCGAGCAAGTTAAAGCCGAAGGCGAAAAGCTAGGTGGCGTGGCTGTAATCAGTGACGAACTATTAGACGAAGTCACCGCGCTTAACGAATGGCCAGTTGCTTTAGCCGGTAGCTTCGATACCGAATTTTTAAAGGTACCCGCAGAAGCGCTGATCTCTTCGATGGCAGAGCATCAAAAGTACTTTCACGTGGTTGATGGCAACGGCAAATTAATGCCCAATTTTATCACCGTCGCCAATATCGAAAGTAAAGACCCAGCACAAGTGATAGCCGGTAACGAAAAAGTGATTCGCCCGCGCTTGGCCGATGCGGCCTTCTTCTTTGAAACCGATAAGAAAACCCCTTTGGCAGAGCGACGGGAAAAGCTGCGCACCGTCACCTTCCAAGGTAAGCTCGGTAGTGTATTTGATAAAACCGAGCGCATAGCCGGCCTTGCAAGCTTTATGGCTGAGCAACTGGGCTTTGATGCCGCGCTTGCCAAGCGCGCTGGTGAATTGAGCAAAGCCGATTTAGTCAGCAGCATGGTGTACGAATTTACCGACCTGCAAGGCATTGCCGGCGAGTATTACGCCAATAACGATGGCGAGCCCGCCGAAGTGGCCAAAGCCATGAGCGAGCAATACCTGCCTAAGTTCGCCGGTGATAGCTTGCCAACAACCCACTCTGGCGCCTTAATCGCACTGGCCGATCGCCTTGATACCATTGCCGGTATTTTCGGCTTAGGCCAAACCCCATCCGGCAGTAAAGACCCATTCGGCCTGCGCCGCGCCAGTATTTCGGTATTGCGTATTTTGGTCGAAAAAGGCTATGCCCTCGACCTTAAAGCCCTGCTCGAAAAAGCCACAAGCCAATACAACGCAGCAATCGATGGCGGCTTACCCAAAGGTGAGGCCACCGCAGGTTTAGCCTTAGACTATATGCTAGACCGCTTTAAAGCTTGGTACGGCGAAGCCAGTATTCCGGCAGAAGTTTTCCAAGCCGTAAGTGCTAAAGGGCTAACTACCCCATTGGATATCGACAACCGCGTTAAAGCTGTAGATGCTTTTCGCCAATTGCCCGAAGCCCCGGCATTAGCCGAAGCGAATAAGCGTGTAGCCAATATTCTGGCCAAAAACGGTGCGCCATCGAACGGTGTAGATGCTCAGCTGTTGGAACTTGCGCCCGAGAAAACACTTGCAGCTGAAGTTGCCAAGCTCGCCGAGGAAGTCGCGCCGCTATTTGCTAAAGCCGATTACACCACCGCGCTAAAAACGCTCGCTCGCCTGCAAAAACCTGTGGATGCGTTTTTTACCGATGTGATGGTAATGACCGAAGACATGGCCGTGCGCAATAATCGTTTAGCCCTACTGCAGCAACTAGGCAACCTGTTTGGCGAAGTTGCCGACATTTCATCACTTGTAGTGAAATAAACAACAGCGTTGCTTTTGGCAAAACATAAGGGGTCCTTGTGTTTTGCCTTATTTATCACCACAGCACCATCAAGGGTTTTTCATGCTAGCGTTAATCCGCACTTCTATTTTTGTGGCTATTTGCACAGTACTTACAGTGCTGTACGGTACCGCTTCACTACTACTGGGAGGGTTATCACAGGTAACACGCCACCGCATTATTATCAGCTGGTGTCGCTTAGTGGTTGCCTTAGCACGCGGGATTTGCGGCGTAAAATACCAAATAATTGGGCGTGAACATTTACAAGGGCTAGACGGCCCAGCGGTTGTACTTTCTAAGCATCAAAGCACCTGGGAAACTCTCTACCTTCAAATTTTATTTTTCCCAGCGTCTACCATTCTTAAGAAACAGCTTTTAGATATTCCCTTTTTTGGCTGGGGTTTACGGGGTTTACGGCCCATAGCTATTGACCGCGAAAACCCGCGCGACGCACTGCGGCAAGTAAAAGCCGGGGGCATTCAGGGAATTGAGGATGGGCTGAATATTATCTTATTCCCCGAAGGTACCCGCATGGAAGCTGGCGAGCGCGGAAAATACGCCCGCAGCGGCGCCGAAATTGCCATTAACAGCGGTGCGAAGATTATCC
>NZ_CEXWTU010000165.1:0-11425 GCF_982758155.1 Marinagarivorans sp.
GTCAAGCAAACACCCAAAAACCCAAATTCCAGCAACTTATTCAGTGCACGCCCCTTAGACGCTTACAGCTACGCCAAAATAGTTTTAGCGTAGTGGCTCTAACTCCAACTCAACACGTCGATTTTGCTCTCGTCCGGTATCGGTACTGTTACTGCCTACAGGGTGGCGTTCACCAAAGCCAACCGCTTGAACGCGCCCAGATGGAATGCCCGCCGACGACAAGTAATTCTTCACGCTGTAAGCACGACGCTCACTCAACCCTTGGTTATAGTTATCATTCCCAACCGAATCCGTATGACCCGCTACCAGAATGGAGGTATCTTTAAACTCCTTTAATACCAACGAAACAGAATCGAGTACATCGTAGAAGTTACCGCGGATTTGTGCGCTACCCGTTTGGAAAGTAATATTACCCGGCATAATCAAACGCAAGTTATCCCCTTCGCGCTGAACTTGAACACCAGAGCCCGCCAACTTATCGCGCAAAGCCTTTTCTTGTTTGTCCATGTAGTAACCAATGCCGCCACCGGCCGCCGCACCTAAGGCAGCCCCCGTAAGAATCGCCTTATCTCGATCGTTCTTACTCGCAGTTGCAGCCCCAATAGCAGCACCAACAATAGCGCCGATCCCGGCCCCTTTAGCGGAATTACCTACGCCTTTTTCACCCGTATATGGATCCAACGTTGTACATGCTGACAATGAAAACGCCAATACAGCTATACCTAAACGACGCATAAAAAAATTCCTCGATTCTTTAATATTATGTGGATGTCCGAATGTACCCGCAAAAACTTTGCAGCACAACAAAAGTACAGATGTGCAACTCTACACGGATCCAATGAATCAGTCCTGAACATTATTCGGCAAATAGGGGAATTGCGCTCACTGCGAACGACTTAGTGCTCTTTATAAGTATACAAAGAAGACTTGAGCGGAGTGCGGGCTTAGTTAGGTCTTACAAGTCGAGCGTGGAGCCGGATTAAGCGTGAACATCAGCGTGCCAAAAACATCAAACCCAGCATATTTTTGTGGCAGTGCATAACCTTCATGGCCACAGGCTCTGCATTTACGGGCCCAACAACTTTTTTAAACACTACGTCAACAACGGTACCGATAGGTGGCAGTAGCTCATTATCAACCATCACTTGGGCACCGCCATCAGAAATATCGCACGTACTACCAATTAACGTACCAAACGCCGGATTCGTAAGCTCTACACGAATGATCGCAGATGTCCGCGTAAAACGACGACGCTCTTCCATACAATTGCTCCTACACGCTGATAGTGGGACTTAGATAATGCCTCTCCCGTTATATGCATGAAGAGGGCTATACCACTAAGCTTAGCACGCAATTTTTGAGTCGCTACGCTATCTTCAACCAATCAAAACCACGCGCTTGGCAAGCCATACTGAGGCATTGCTCAACACCAGTAATATGCCCTAAAGCGCGGGCGACATGCTCAGGGGAATTATTTTTTTGACTGATGTGCGCAATGACCAAATGCTGCAAGGCATCAAGATTGATCTGTTCAACTAAAGACGCGCACTGCTGATTACTTAAATGCCCCCAAAACCCACCGACGCGCTGTTTTAAGCTTGAAGGGTAAGGCCCACGAGCCAAAAGTTCTGGCTCGTGATTTGCTTCTAACACCAAAGCATCCAAGTTGTGATAATGCTGCGCTAGATCGTCAGGGATATTGCCAACATCCGTCAAAAGCCCCAAGCGTTTCCCGCAATGGCTCTCAAAAGTAAATTGCACCGGCTCACGCGCATCGTGGGGCACGGTATGGGCGTTTACACTAATATCGCCGATGGTAAAACGCTCTCCGCCAGCGATTGCTTTTAAAGTGTGGATACGCCCCAAAGTTCGGCTAGACGCCGTGCCAGGCGTCATATAAACCGGTACATGATGGCGTCGTACTAAGGGACCAATACCGCGAATATGATCCGCGTGCTCATGCGTAACCAAAACAGCCGTAAGCTGATCCGGCGACAAATCAAAAGCTAACATTCTTGCGGTTAACTCTTTGAGGGAAAAGCCGCAATCGACCAACAGCAAAGTACTTCCCGATGACACCAGCAAAGCATTGCCATCACTACCGCTACCTACCGACGCAAAGCGCATACCACCTCCCTTCGATCATAAAAAAAGGGCCTCTAAAAGCCCTTTTTATTACAGCATTAAATGAATAATCAAAATGACCTAAGGGGCGAGGAAACAATATTTCATCCACTAATGCTTGATCTCAACCTCCTTATCTTCGTTGCTCAAAGCGTTACATGCCCCGGCATGCGCCCCTTTAAGCGCCTCGATAAGAAAGTCGATCTCTTCGCCTAATTGGATAAACTATTATTGCCTCGTCCCTAAATCAGATTCCTGCGCAAAACAATCATTAGCTGCTTCGCTTCACGGAAGGGCAATAACTCGCCGCGAGTATTACGAACATAAACCGTCATGACGTCGCCGTTTTCTTGGACGCGCAACAAGTACCCTAAAGAAGGCTTGGCGTTGCTTTCAGAGAATTGGGCTTGAGGTAAATCACCAAACAGCGCCTGCGCACTCGGCGCCAACATAGATAACGCATCATCTAGCGCCACTGGCGGCACCGCAGGAACGTCATCATTACCATTAAAAGTGATTTTATCCCACCAACCTGGCTCCTCAGAAGGGTCGTCATAAGCGAAATAACAAAGGCCGCGTACCGTATCATCCTCCCAAAGAAACAAACCTTCTTTGGTTAAAGCGTGTGCCAGTGTTGCATGCGTACGCTCTTTATCTAAACGAATATCAAGAACAGGCTCCTCACCCGCGCGGCGCAATGTGATTTTTTCATCACCACCTACCGACTGCCCCAATAACGAAGCCGCACGATTGCTAATGCCCTGAGCAACACTGACCGCCAGCTCATCCAACATCCAAGCTTCGCGCTCTGTTTCAGATGAAGTGCTTGGCCATTCAGCCAATTCTGCATTCATAACACTCTGTTGGTGTAATACGTGAATTTCAGAAGATTCTTCTCGCACACCTTTTTCAATGCGAATGCGATAGCGGCTTTTGGTATCAGCATCCACTTTGAAATTTAACCAACCGGTTTCAATTTCGCCAGCGGCAGGGCGTGCTTTCGCCACAATAATACCGTTACGCGCCAAAAAGCTTTGCACCAAAGGCCACACCTGACTGGTAGGCGCCTCAGCCAAAACCCAACGACGCTCACCCACTTTCTGAATTTTAACGCGTGCGAATTCCGAATCTTGACTCATTGGCGAAGGACGCGGAACCACGAGCTTGTCATCTTCATCAATATAGTCGAATTCATTCACGGTGATTTGAGGCACATGAAAAGCAGACTCAAGAGGCGCCGCTTCAATCCCCTCAGGGATTTTCATGGTTTCCATCACGCCGGCTTCTTTGTACTGAGCGCTTCGATCGGCGAACATTCCGCATCCCGCCAAGCCACCCATTGCGACACACAAGAGTGTGCTTCGTACAATTTCTTTATTCACTAAAACCCTTCTCACCAAAATGTAAGCACTGCAGTCAATGCATAAAACAGCAGTAAATGGATGTACCTTAAACCAGATTGCAGCACTGCATGGAATCGCGCAACTGCTTATGAAACTTGCTATCGAGCGGTGTCATTGGCAAACGCAGTGTTCCGCCGCAACGCCCCATTTGCTCCAACACCCACTTAACGGGCACTGGGTTTGCTTCAACAAATAACGATTTATGCAAAGGCATTAAGGCATCATGGATACTTTTTGCCGCCTCAAGTTCACCGTCAGCGATTAAATCGCACATTTGAGCCATTTGAGCAGGTGCGACATTAGCCGTCACAGATATTTCACCATGCCCACCATGCTTCATAAAATCAAAAGCCGTCTCGTCATCACCCGAAAGCAAATTAAAGCCATGCGACACTAGCGGCTTTAAGTGCGTTAAACGCGCTAAATCGCCGGTTGCCTCTTTAATCCCCACTATATTTGCCAAACGTGATAAACGGCCGACGGTTTGTGGTTTTAAATCCACCGCCGTACGGCTGGGCACGTTGTACAGCAACTGTGGTATCGCAACGGCATCAGCAACGGCTTTGTAGTGTAAGTACAAGCCGTCCTGGGAAGGCTTATTGTAGTAAGGGGTAACCAACAAGCACGCATCAACATGCACATCTTTCGCCGCCTGAGTTAACTCAATGGCCTCCGATGTGGAGTTTGCGCCGGTACCGGCGATCACAGGTATTCGACCTGCAACCTGATCAACAATCCGGCGCACAACATCAATGTGCTCATCAACCGCCAACGTCGGCGACTCACCCGTTGTACCCACAGCCACAATAGCGTGCGTACCTTGCTCGAGATGCCAATCCACCAAATCGTGCAGCGTTTGCCAGTCGATCGATGTATCAGCTTTCATGGGCGTGACTAACGCCACCATGCTGCCTCGAAACATGTTTATCTCCAACGTATCAATGTGCGTAATAAGAATATACAAAAAGGGGCGCCATCTTACTAACGGCCCCATGTGGTGACAAGCTAAGCGTACAAAAAAGCTGCACTACTGCCGTTTACCCCGTGCAATACCGGCTTGTTCGTAAAGGTCTGACTCGCCATTTGGGCGCGTTTTAAAACGGCGATGCACCCAAAGATACTGCTCTGGCGCCTGTAATACCGCCTGCTCAACAACATGATTGACCTTAATCGTATCGGCCTCCACATCATCACTGGGAAAATTATCCAATGGCGGTAAAACTTTGTAAATATACCCGCCTTCAGGCTTTCGCAGGCAGATAAAAGGAATAACTTTCGCCTTACCCAGCCTCGCAAGCTGCGAGGTTGCTGTAATCGTCGCTGCATTTACCCCAAAAAAAGGTACAAAAATACTGTGCGCAGCACCATAATCTTGATCCGGCGCGTACCAAATAATGCTTCCCTTTTTTAATCGCTTAATCATAGTGCGAACATCGCGCCGTTCAATAACCCGATTTTCATGGCTAAATCGCTCGCGCGAACTGCGCTGAATCCAATCATAAACGGGATTCGCATGCTGGCGATACGAAGCATCAAGCCCATAAGCCAACGCAGAAAAAATACCACCGCAATCAAGGTTCGTGAAGTGCATCCCCATTAGCAATGCACCACAACCTTCATCATCAGCCTGCTTTAAGTGCTCAAGGCCTTCGTAGGTAACGAGTTTTTCCAAGCGCCTGCGCGACCAAAACCACGCAATACCCAACTCAAACATCCCAATCCCGACCGACTGCAAATGCCGACTCAGTAAATCAGCCTGCTCAACCTCACTCAACGCAGGGAAGCACAACGCTAAATTGCGTTTGGCAATGGCTGTTCGCCGCTTAGCTAGCTTGCCGACCAAGCGCCCAAGCCATCGCCCCAACACCATTTGTAGGCGATACGGCAATACCTGAGTAATCAGCCACCAAAAAATAAAGCCTAGCCACGTAAGCCAGTATTTAGGCGCTAGTAATGCGGTAGAAAAAACAGGGCGAGACATACCAATGGCTCAGTAATTACACAAAGGTATCTTCAGTTAAAGGGCTAATATCGGCTTCATAATCAACGCCATCAGCACCAAAACCAAAGAGATTCAAAAATGCTTCGTGATGCCCTTTAAAATCGGTAATTTCAAGCAAATTTTCTTCTGTGACCTCATCCCAAAGTTTTTCAACCTTAGCCTGAGTCTCCGCTTTCAGCTCGAGATTGTCCATACGTAAACGATTAGTATCATCTAAGCGAGGCGTATCAGTGTAAAGACCTTCAGTGAATAAACGATAAGCTTGCTCAATA
The DNA here is from genome assembly GCF_982758155.1 of Marinagarivorans sp. Taxonomy (NCBI): domain Bacteria; kingdom Pseudomonadati; phylum Pseudomonadota; class Gammaproteobacteria; order Cellvibrionales; family Cellvibrionaceae; genus Marinagarivorans; species Marinagarivorans sp. Next base: position 5,802 of record NZ_CEXWTU010000165.1, read on the forward strand.
CAACCTTCATGAGTGCCCTCTTCTTTCATTACACGGTACAAAATAGACAGATACAAAGGCATGACAGGTATCGCAGAACTTGCCTGCGTCACCAATGCTTTTAAGACCGCTACATTCGCCTGCCCAGAAACAGCCGCCAATTTTTCATTGAGCGCTGTCGCCGCGCGATCAAGATCTTCTTTCGCTTTGCCTATCGTCGCTTTACCATAAATAGGCCAAGTAAGCTTGTCGCCTAAATAAGTGTAAGCAACTGTTTTACAACCTTCGGCTAACACATCAGCACCCTGGAGAGCGTCAATCCACATTTCCCAATCTTCACCACCCATAACCTTAACGGTATTAGCGATTTCTTCATCAGAAGCAGGGTCGATGGTGATATCGGCAATTTTCAGCGTATCTGTATTTAAATTTTTCGAGGTGTAGCTTGCGCCGATGGGCTTAAGCACTGAATTGAAAGTTTCACCCGTATTAGGGTCTGTGCGTCGCGGCGAAGCCAAACTGTAGATAACTAAGTCAATTTTGCCCATATCGGCTTTAATCTGCTCGATAGTCTTCGCTTTAATTTCGTTAGAGAAAGCATCGCCATTAATAGTTTTCGCATAAATGCCGGCATCAGCAGCCGCTTTATCAAACGCAACAGCGTTGTAGTAGCCCGCAGAACCGGTTTTGCGCTCGGTCGCCGGCTTTTCAAAACAAATACCTAACGTGCTTGCACCAGTACCAAAAGCCGCCGTAATACGCGACGCCAAACCGTAACCCGTTGAAGAACCAATCACTAAAACATTTTTAGGGGCAGCGCTAACAGCGCCCTGAGCCTTAACAAAATCGATCTGCGATTGCACATTGGCCGCACAACCCGCAGGGTGAGCATTAATACAGATAAATCCACGAACTTTCGGTTTAATGATCATAATTGTTTCCAAAACTTAATACGTTTGCAAGACACACAGGAAGGCTGATGAGTAAGGTTAACGACCATAAACCAATCAAACCAATCTAAAAACGACGGCATTATATATCAGCCGCTATAATGGTGCGCTGATTTTGCCGATGTACCCAAAGAGCACAGTAACCATGAGTCGCTACACCTTAAAATATGCCACCCCAAAAGCCTGGGTTGATGAAGTTCTTAATAATTTTGATGCGTTTCTTATCGACCACGCTGCCGCCGAAAAAAAAGCCAGCGGCATGGCAATATCGATGCTGAGTCATTATCCCGACAAGACTAAGCTTGTAGAAGCCATGAGCGAACTCGCCATCGAAGAAATGGTTCACTTTCGCGATGTCGTCAAGCTCATTCACCAACGCGGATTAATTTTAGCCGCCGACACTAAAGATGAATACATTAATGCGTTTCGCCAATTGATGCGCAAAGGAACTGATGTATATTTTTTAGACAGGCTACTTGTTGGCAGTATCGTTGAAGCACGGGGTTGTGAGCGCTTTGGACTCATTGCCGATGCCCTACCCGCCGGCGATCTAAAAAAGTTTTATCTCGCCATCACCGAGTCTGAACGCCGCCACGATGATTTATTTCTAAAGTTAGCTCACGAATACTTTAAGCCCGAACTCATTGAGGAACGCATGCAAGAGCTATTAGACGCGGAAGCTGAAATCGTTAAATCGCTCCCCATTCGCGCAATGCTGCATTGATGCAAGGCTCAACAAAAAATGCCCTCCGTTAGTGAGGGCATTTTCAGAATTAATGAGCTCGAATCAGTGCCACGAGCCCATTAATTAGGAATTATGAATTCCCATCATTGCATTATCACCAGCGCCATCAGACTCTTGTGCGCTGTCTTTTCTCGCCGCATCTAAACGCTCAAGGTAAGCGGCATCAACATCGCCGGTTACATACTTGCCGTCAAATACGGCACAATCAAACTTAGGCACATCAGGATTGCCCTCACCTGAAGCCGCAATTAAATCCTCTAGATCTTGATAAATCAGCCAGTCAGCGCCGATTTCTTCCGCAATTTCATCATTAGTACGACCATGGGCGATAAGTTCATCAACCGAGGGCATATCAATGCCATACACATTCGGATACTTCACAGCTGGCGCTGCAGAAGCGAAATACACCTTGTTGGCACCCGCATCACGTGCCATCTGGATGATTTGCTGGCAAGTCGTTCCACGCACAATCGAATCATCAACTAACAATACATTTTTGCCACGAAACTCCAAATCGATGGGGTTAAGCTTTTGGCGAACAGATTTCCTGCGCAGTTTTTGCCCAGGCATAATAAATGTTCGGCCAATGTAGCGATTCTTAACGAGGCCCTCGCGGAACTTCACCCCCAAAGTATGCGCCATGGCTTGACCAGCAACGCGACTAGAGTCTGGAATTGGGATTACTACATCAATATCGTGATCAGGGCGTAGACTCAGGATTTTATCGGCTAGCTTCTCACCTTGACGAAGGCGCGCCTTATAAACTGAAACGCCATCCATAATAGAATCGGGGCGGGCAAAATAAACATGCTCAAAGATACAAGGGCTTAAACGAGGGTTATCGGCGCACTGCTGCGAATGAAATTCGCCATCAGTCGTAATATAAATCGCTTCACCTGGCGCAACATCACGAATCAATTTAAACCCCAGTACATCGAGGGCAACGCTCTCAGAGGCAATCATATATTCTTGCCCTTTATCTGTATCGCGCACACCAAATACCAGCGGCCGGATACCATTAGGATCGCGGAAAGCTAAAACACCATAGTTCGATAATAACGCAACCACAGCATAACCACCCCGAGCGCGCTTATTAACCCCTTCGACCGCTTTAAAAATATCTTCGGGCGTAGGACGTAATTTGCCCTGCTCTTGTATCTCATGGGCGAGTACATTAAGTAACACTTCTGAATCAGACTCGGTATTGATGTGCCGTAAGTCAGACAAAAACAAATCTTTTCGCAGTTGCTCGGTATTGGTCAAATTGCCATTGTGCGCCAGCGCAATACCATAAGGAGAGTTCACATAGAAAGGCTGAGCCAAAGCTGGCCCCGAACTACCCGCCGTAGGGTAACGCACATGACCAATGCCCATATTGCCTTCCAAGCGCTGCATATGGCGCGTACGAAAAACATCTTTCACCAAACCTACCGCTTTTTGCTGTGCTAACTTACCGTTATGGCAGGTCACAATACCGGCGGCATCCTGCCCCCTATGCTGCAACATAGTGAGCCCATCATAGAGCGCTACGTTTACGTTGCTTTTACCCACAATACCGACAATGCCGCACATAGCCTTACCTCAAATACATTGAACAACTAACTTTGCGATAAACCGAGCGAACTCGGCCATCATAATTTTATCGAGCCAGCACCTTAAGTACTGCCAAATAAGCCTGCCGCAGATGCAGCAACGGCTGAAAACAACGCTCTTGCCCAAGACTCAAACTGGAGCAACTGCCCAACCAATACCGACTGTTGCCACCAAGGATCTTGATCAACAGGCAATATGGAGGGTAAAAATACAATAATCATCATGACGATGATAAAACCACGCGCCACACCAAACAGTAGACCAAGTAAGCGATCCGTACCGGATAAGCCCGTTATTTTGACCAATGCACCGACCAAATAATTGGCCATCGCCCCAAGGATAAGAGTCAATACAAATAGCACGGCAAAAGCCGCAAGCTCTCTAAGGGATGGCGTTTCAATAGCATTTGATAAAAGCACAGCCAACTGCGGACTAAAAGTTTTGGCAATAATGACCGCAGCGACCCAAACAGCAAGGGATAAAGCCTCTTTGACCAAGCCTCGAATCAAACCAATGCCGGAAGAAAGCGCTAATATTCCAATAATCGCCCAATCGGCCCAATTCATAGTCTGATGCAGCTCTATAGATTTAAGGGCGCGATTCTATCAGAGGGATCCATGGAAACAAATTATTACGGCACCTAATATTATTTTTCAAAGGGCTAAGGGGCGAGGCAATAATAGTTTGTCCAATTAGACGAAGGCGCCTGTTTTCTCAGCAAGGCGCTCGAAGGGGCGCATGCCGGGGCATGTAACGCTTTGGGCAACGCAGTTGAGGAAGTAGGAGGCAAGTATTATTGGATAAAGTATTTTTTCCTCGGCCCTAAGGGTCGAGACGAGAATAGTTTATGCAATTAGCTGAAGAGAGCGGCTTTCTTATCGAGGCGCTTAAACGAGCGTATGCCGGGGCATGTAAGGCCGAAGAACGAGCATTAGCGGATAAAATTCTGCAGCCTAACGCCTTAGGTGCATCCAGCTAGGTGCTAGAACCAAATAGCTGTACGTTATTACGCCCAGCCTCTTTCGCCAAATACACACCTTGATCGGCCTGATCAATAAGGATAGTCGCCGGGTTTGTCGCTCTAGGCACTATGGAGCTAACACCGATACTCGCCGTGATTTTGATACAGCGATCATCAAAGCAAAACTCCTTCAACTCAAACTGCTTGCGAATAGAATCAGCGATCCTGACCGCCATATCTGGCGACGTCCGAGGTAACAGCACTGCGAACTCTTCGCCACCATAGCGCGCCACAATGTCATTCCCAGACTGGGCCGCCCCGTTAATAATAGCCGCCGCTTGTTTAAGACATTCATCACCAGCCATATGGCCATAGGTATCATTAATTTTCTTAAAAAAATCAATATCTATAAACAGCAGCCCCAACCATGCCCCCTCTTGAGCACCTCGTTGCCACTCTCGCTTCAAAGCCTCATCAAAATAGCGCCTATTAAAAACATTGGTTAAACCATCGGTACGATTCTCTCGCTGCAACTCCGTATTCTGCTGATCAAAGCTACTATCTTTCGTAAAGCCCCCCATATACTCGCCGTGAAAACGCTGCAGCAGAAGCAAAGATAACAACCAATAAACCACGACCACACCGCCCATCGTAATGTGCGCTTGACTACTAAAACAGACAAATACCGCCGGCAACAACAACACCGAAGCATAACTTTGAGCAACCCAGCGACTGGGCGCAAAGTTACTTAATGCCGCATTAGTGATGCCCGCCGTTGCGAGTGTCATGGGTAAAAATAACGCCTCAAAACCTGGCTCAAAAAAACACAGCGTAAACAACGCGCTCCAAGCGATAGCGCTGGCAAAAACAAAGAGATAGAAAAGAAAGCGCCACGTCACAGCCGATAAGCGATACAGACGCTTGTGAATTAACGCAAAAAAACACTGTAGACCAAATACACCCGCCAACACAGAAAAGGAGATGAGACTCACTTCGGGCATTGCCTGATAAAACCCCGACGCCCATACAATGGCCGACCACAGCAACGTAAAAATCGGTAACATCGGCAAAGTCCGCCGATAGATATCAAAATCAGTTTGCTGTGCGGCCTGCATGTTCGGGGACTGCGAAGGCGTATCAGACATCAGCTTTATGCACCATTTATATTCGCTTTAGGGGCGAAGCCATAATAATTTACCCAACTCAATGAGAGAGTCGATTTTACTTACCGAGGCACTTAAAGAGGCGCATATCGGAGCATGCGACGCCTGAGCAACAAAGGTAAAACTACTGAAAACATTAACGGACGAAGCATTGCTCCCCCGCCCCTTAGGGCCGAGAAAAAAATACTTTATCCAATAATACTTGCCTCCTACTTCCTCAACTGCGTTGCCCA
>NZ_CEXWTU010000166.1:0-11389 GCF_982758155.1 Marinagarivorans sp.
AAGGGGCTCCTGCCCCGATGCGTTACCCTAATGACCTATGTCCTATAGGCCCCGGATGCGCCCCTTTAAGCGCCTCGATAAAAAAGCCGATATCTTCGCCTAATTGGACAAACTATTATTGCCTCGTCCCTAATGCCTGATTCTACGGGCTGCTATACCCCAGCCGCTGTATGAAAAGTAGACAGGGGGCTCTGGAGGCTATTTTGATATTTATCCGCAGTCACATTATTTATTTATTGAATTTTTGTGGGCTGAGCATGACTTCTGCTTTTGAGTTGTGAATTTAAGTATAGAGAAGGCCTCGGAACCGCTAACCTTGGCTACGCATAATAACAATACCGCAATGAATTCTTTGCTGGGTTGTTATTTGATCAATTTGAGGGGTGGTTAAAGATATGAATGGCTTCTACAGCTTAAGCGGCAATTTACACGCAGATCAGTCGGTTAATATACGGGAGCGATTGGTAAAGGGGATTGATGGCAGCGCTTGCTTGAGCCTCGATCTTTGTAAATATTGAGTGTAATAGAGTGTAATAGACACCTTTTAACAAAACATGGCAACATGTTGCGCGTTGAGTGTTAGGCGCGCGGTGGCTGAATTGACGTGAAAAATACCCGCTCAATTACTGACAAGGTGAACCCAGCAAGAGGCTGCTTAGCGACGCATTGCAGGCGTGGCTAAGCGAAGGCCCAAAGTGTAAACAACCCCGGATTTGACATTAAATTGAGTCAACCCCCAGTAGTCTCTACTGGGGGTTTTTTAATGGGCAATACATTTTCATTATTTAACGGATGTTGTGCAGCTATTGCGACCGCCGCATGGTCGATGGTTTTTGTTATCATGTTTAGTTATTTTTTGGCGGTAGGCTTGATGCCAACATTACGCTTTGTTGAACAAGGCATAAGGACTAAGGGACATAACATGAAATCCATCATTGATTGCTTAAAGAGCACCGCCGAGGATCAAAATCCGGCATGGGTATTCCCGCATGAAGATCAAATATTCACTGCGAGTGAAATACAAGAGCGCAGCCAATGCCTGCAGTCTGTGCTGGCACGACGAGGTGTTGTGGAAGGGGCTCGGGTCGGATTTATGCTCGATAACTCCTCACTGTATACCTGCTTGCTTTATGCAACGTGGGGGCAGAATGCGATTGCGATACCGCTGCGAGCCAAGTCGGGTAAGTACTTAAATTTTATCGATTACTTAGAGGGTTGTGATGACGTTTGCCATTTTGATCTGTTAATTACAGCAGATGATGACGGATATCATGGGTTGGCCGATTGGGCAGCGTCGCGGAAAATCAAGATAGCCTCGATGAATGACGTAGAGCGTGAAGCTTCTTTGATTCCTGCCTCTACTACAGACTACATTCCAATAAAGCCGGAAAATATGGCTATCATTCAGTTCTCTTCGGGCAGTACGGCTCGCCCCAAAGGGGTGATTGTCACACACGCGGCAATGATGTCCCAACTCAAAAATATTCAAGATAATCATCAGCGTAATCGCGATGGTCATGTCGTTGCTGCGAGCGCTTCATGGCTGCCTGTTAATCATGATATGGGGCTGTTCATTGGTGTTTTATCGCCAATGTATTCTGGCGTCAGTAATATTCTTGCTCCACCTGGCTACTACATGAAAAATCCACCGCGCTGGTTTCGGTTGCTTGCCCAATACGGTGTCGATTTTACATTTAGCACCAATTCAGTATTGGCCAGTAGTTTGGCGAGCCTAGAGCGCAGTGAAAATTTTGAGTATTCGCTTTCAGAATTACACATCTATATAGCTGCCGAAAAAGTAAGCCCGATTATTGTACGCCGTGCCTATGAAGTGCTCAGTAAAAAAGGGATCAAAAAGGAGCACTTACATATTGGCTACGGTATGGCTGAAAACGCGTTGGGCGCTACGGTTTCCCCTCCTGGTTCGATAAAATCTGAATGGTTTTCTTTGGAGGGCAGTCATCAAATAAAACTGGGGCATAAAGCTGCGGGCGATTGTTTTGAATTGGTATCCATTGGTATTGCTAATGATGACCATGAAATCACTATTCGAGGCATTAACGATGAGGTACTGAGTGACTTGGTTCTTGGTGAAATCAATATTTCAAGCCCTTGCATTACTCCTGGTTATATTAATAATCCGACCCAAACAGCACTCGCTATTGTTGCAGAAAAACCTTATGGGCGGCTAAGAACCGGGGATTTAGGTTTTAAATTCGAGGGCGAATACTATTTTTATTCCCGCAAGGATGATTTGATCATTGTTGGCGGCAAGAACATTATTCCAGATGATATTGAGCTGTATGCCGAGCAGCATAAGCGCGTGCGTATTGGGGGATCTGTGCTTATCGCTGTTGAAGATGAGGGCGCAGGTGTTATTCGATTGGCTCTATTGATTGAGGTCAGCATGTTACTCCCCCAAGATGAGCAACTTAAGCTATCGAAGGAAATAAAGTCGCTGATATTTGATGAGCTAAATATCATGATTAATAAAGTTGTTTTTTGCCAAAAAGGATCAATTGAAAAAACCTCGAGTGGTAAAAAGCGCAGAAAAATAATACGCAATCGATTTGTCAATAATAGTGTTGAATTAATTTCTGCAGTTGTTAAAAAGGAGGCAGTGCATGGAAACGTCGAAATCAAGGTATAAGAATTATTGTAAACCTAAATTGGCAGATTTATTAACTGCACTTAAATTAAATGTAGAAGCCGTTTCTGCATCGGGTAGTTACTTAAGAACTAAAAACGATCGAAACGTTTTGGATTTGGTCAGTGGTTTTGGGTCAGCAATACTGGGTCATAACCCACCGCAGTTAGTTGAAGAAGCCGTATCTGCGCTTACACAGAACATTCCAATTTGCGCTCAAGGTACTATGCGTGAAGAAGCGGGTAAATTGAGTGAAAAATTAAATTCATTATTAAGTAATGGCGCAGAATACTATTCTAATTTAAGTAACTCAGGTGCTGAGGCCGTCGAAGCCGCAGTTAAGCATGCTTATAAAGTACGCTTGGAGGTGATAAGTCGAGAGTATGAACGGCTGAGCCGAATACTCAATAATATTTACTATCAGATAGAGCATCTGGAAGGCACAGTTTTACTACCTGGTGATAAAGATTTAATAGATTTCCGTGATGACCTAGATGAATATAACTTGGCTCAATTTGAGTCGTTCCAATATCAACCGGTAATGGCAAGTTTTAAGGGCGGATACCATGGGAAAACAACATCAAGCATTAAGCTAACATTTAACAAATCTTTTCGTGAGTCATTCGAAGGGCTAAGCGCGATTAAAACCGAATACATTGATCCGAATCATCCTGAGCATATTAAAGAGCTTTGTGATGCGCAGGTGTGTATTTTTTATTATCCGGTATTAAAATCTGTTGATGGGCAGCATGTTGTAGAGCTTAAGCCTGTAAAAATTACGAAATTAATTGGTGTTATCTTTGAGACAATTATGGGTGAGGGCGGTATTAAGCCCTTGCCGGAAAATACATTGAATTGGTTGGCAGAGAACCATAAACCCTTAGCAATTCCTTATATTATTGACGAGATTCAAACCGGTTGTGGGCGAACCGGAGCTATTTATCATCATCAAAAAACGGCATTAAAAATAATAAAAGCTGAATATATTTTACTGAGTAAAGCACTGGGCGGGGGAATAACCAAGGTTGGAGCAACATTGATTCGTAGTGATATCTATGAATCCGATTTTGGAATACTGCATACTTCAACATTTGGTGAAGATGATTTGTCCGCAAGGGTTGCGCGCAAGGCTTTGGACTTACTGACAGAAAATGAAGGTGAGCGATTAGCCGAAATTACGACCAAAGGAGCATACTTACATAATTCACTCAAAGAGCTTGGCCTGCGTTACCCTGAGTTGATAAAAGATGTACGAGGTTGCGGTTTGATGTTGGGTGTAGAATTTACTTCACTTGAAGATCGGTCACCGTTTTTTCGGTCCGCAGGGCGCCAGGGTGTGTTGTCTCTATTGGTGGCCAGTTATTTATTACACTACCATGATATCCGTGTATTGGCGCCCATTTCCACCATGCTTAAAGGTAATCCTGGCAAGCAGCGGCAGTCCATTATTCGTATTCAACCCTCGTTGTGCATTGAATATTCTGAGGTGGATCGTTTTGTGGCAGCGCTACTGGAAGTCTGTGAAATTATTACAAGCAATAATGAGTTTTGTTTATTGGCTCATTTGTTTGATCAAACCTTAGGTGCCAGTGTGCGTAAAGGATGCAAGCAATTGCCTGCATTATGGCCGTTAAAAACAAATGAGAAAAATATTGATGCTCGTCTTGGCTTTGTCGTTCCGCCGATTAATGTTGAAACACTCTCGGGGTATTACTTCCCGTCTTTTAGTCATTACACCTGGGATAAAAAACGTTTTACGCAGTGGTGGAATAGCTTAAGTCGATTTTTAGAGCCGGTGCATGTTAAGTCTGAATATGTAACGTCTAATGCGTTCACCGTAGAGGTTAATCTCGTCTTTGTACCTTATTTACCTGAATATATTAATCGCTATAAGGCTGATCGGGAATTGAGCCGAGAGATGCGAGATAAGGTTCAGGATGCCGTCACCTTAGCGCGCGAGCTTGGTGATGACAATATTCCAGTATCGATGGTCGGTTTGGGAGCATACACGTCGATTATTACGAATAATGGACAAACTGTGAATGATTACGAGGTACCAATTACCACCGGTAATGCTTACACCACAGGGCTAACATTGCAGGGAATTTTTTATGCGGCGCAATTAAAGGGCATAGATTTAGCAAAGGCTAAAGTTGCAGTTGTTGGAGCTACCGGCAATATAGGCTTAGTGCTGGGACAAATTTTGTTACCACGTGTTGGCGAATTATTATTGGTCGGCAGTGGCGCTTCTGGTAGTCAGCAGCGCTTAGGTATGGCAAGGAGCCTTTGCTTGACCGATCTATTGAAGAGTATTCATCAAGAGCAGTTAGCCGGTATTGGTTTCGAGAATACAGAGCTACAGGGGGCAGGGTATGCTTATTACGAAGCTCTCATTGAAGGGCAAGGGGATGAGTTTGATCAATTGCGCATGGCTATAGAGGGCGGAGATATTAGCCGTAAAACGACAGCGTTATTTGACGAGTTAGTGCCAAACTTGAATTTTAGTAATAGCACTGATTTAAATAATTTATTAAATTTTGATATTGTTGTTCTGGCAACAAATTCGGAAAAAGAAGATTTAATTACACCGGCAATGGTAAAGCCAGGGGCGATAGTCTGCTGTGCTTCTGTCCCCTCTAACCTCAGCTCTGAGTTTAAAAATAATCAATCATATTTAGCTTTTGAGGGTGGTTTGGCTCAGTTACCTGAAAACTCTGAAATAGACTTTTATGGGATGCCAAAAGAGGGTTTGGCATATGGTTGTTTAGCCGAGACAATGGTGCTTGGGTTTGATGGCCAAAACCACAGTTTTAGTAAAGGTTTGCTAACTTCCGAACAAGTATTTCATATTATGCAATTAGCTGCTGATCATGGTTTTAGTTTGGGTAGTTTAAAGTTTGGTGATGACGTATTACATCTCATCGAAGAGTAAAGGATTAAAGGAAGTCTATATGTTTAATTTTAATGTTAAAAAAAATACTGACAACTACAAAGCTTTCAGTTCTATCAGTAGTGTTGCAGATATTATTGATAATCAATTACCCAGCTATGGGAGCCGCCCCGCTATTCGCTATGATAATGGCCATGATTATGAAACATTAAGCTTTAATGAATACTTAGCCTATATCAAAGCAACCATCGCTTATTTTACAGATGCTGTGATAGAAGGAAAAATAATAGCCACATTCTGTAAAAATAGGCTTGAGTGGGATATGGTCGGTATGGCGAGTTTGTATCGCGGAAATACTCTTTTTCCTTTAGATACAAAGACTCAGGATAAAGAGTTGGAGCACCTGCTTGCACATAATAACCCCGACTATATTCTCGTGTCAGTGGCCCAAGTTAATCGAATGATGGCTTTGGTAGATAGTCTTTCGTTAAAGGCAAAGCTTATTCTAGCGGATGTGACAAAGGGGTTTGAGGATCTTGATGTTACATTAGATGTCGAATATTCTTCAGAGATTCTATCGCTAAAAAATATCTTTGATGAATATAGAAATGTTGATTCTATTCAGCCGTCCGATCGGCTTTTAGATGAAAATACTATTCTGGGCCATTATCCGACATCTGGAACTACAAGCCTTCCAAAAATTGTTACGGTTTCCCATGGGAATATTATTGCAGAAATTAATGAGGCTATTGATGTTATCAATTTACGGCCCAATGAGGATCTTCTAAATATCGGCCCCTATACACACATTGCTACATTGGTAGAATTTTTAGTGACAAAAACACGAGGCTTCAGCGTAACATATTTCACGCGTGAGCCCGATGACGATGACGTGTTAGAAGATGAAATTAAGAAAATAAAATCTAAAGGCGTTCGTATTAAAGCACTTATGGCTGTACCTAAGTTTTGGATTTACCTCATGAAAGAAGTACTTGAGGAAATGAAAAATAAGCCGGTATTACATGAACTTTACCGACACCTTATCAGCATAGAAAAAAGTGCAAAGTTACAAGATATTGGAACTTTAGATAAAGCTAAATTAGCCGCAATGCGTATCTTATTACGTAATAAGTTGGGTGGATATTTTAGCTACGGAATTTCTTCTTCGATGAAGCTTGATGGCGCTATTGTTGAAATATTTGGCAAGCTCGGCGTTACGGTTATTGACATTTACGGGGCAACAGAATGCTGTGGAATTATCTCAAGAAATAGGCTTAATGATTTAAAGGCTGGCTCTTGTGGCCGAATGATAGCACCGTTAGAGCACCGCTTAACCGATGTGCAGGTTATTCCGGGTATTGAAAAACCGGTTGGTTTGTTGGAGGTAAAAGGTCCGGTTGTTTCACCGGGTTATTTAAACGCGAATGAATCAATGCCAAAAACAGAGGATGGTTATTATCCTACTGGTGATCTTTGTTGGACAGATGATGAAGGCTGGTTACATATTGTGGGTCGGGAAAAAGAACTGACTCGTTGGAGTGATGGTGCCTATATTGATCCACAGCACTTATCCAACTTGATGGTGCGTAGTATCTTTATCAAAGATGCAATGGTCATTCAAGCTGATCCAGACCATGACTTCCTCAGTGTGTACGTTTATCCCGACTACAAGCGCTTACACGCAGATCCTCTGTATATTAAAAAAGTAGCTACGGGCTTGGAGGAGAACTCAGTACTCGCCGAGCGGATAGAAGAGGCTATTGATTACTGCCAGTCGGTCTGTGCGATTAGTGCGCCCCTGTCTAAAAAGCATATATATTTATTACCTAAAAAATTAGCAAGGACACCAACACATAAAATAAAATTTTTATTTGAGCGTAAAAATTTGCATTTAGCGACAGCAATATAAGGAACAATAATGAAAACTATTTTGGATCAATTGTGCGAGGCCTGTATCACAACTGGCGTGTTAGCGCTGGATGATATCGAGTCGTGTGTCGATGAGGATTTAATGGAGGCTGGCTTTATCGATTCAATGGGAATTGTGTACTTGCAGGAAATTGTTGCTAATCGTTTCGGTGTTGAACTAGATCAAGCTAGCTTTTTCTCTGAAGCGAATAGTCTGCGAGCGTTAGCAACGTTGATAGAGGAGCGCCGTTAATCGGCGAGCTACTGGTAATGGATACAATTTATCGATTAAAAATTCCTCTGTTAGCGTTTTGGTGCTTACTCATACTATTTTTTTCTACTGTTGTTGTTCAGCGCTTATTTTTGAGTGATGAGCCTATTATTGATAATTCTGTTTCAATTTGGTTCGATGCTCAGGATCCTGAGCTTGCAACGTATGAAAGCTACAACGATGCTTTTGGTCAAAAAGAGTGGACGCTACTACTTTTACAAACACCTAATTTGTTTTCAAAAGATGTTTTAATCGAATTGCAGCGTATAACCAAAGCGCTCGAAGGTTTACCTAATGTAGCAAAAGTAACATCGATAGCGAATGTGCGTGATAATCGATCCGAAGACGACAGTATTGATTACTTTCAACTATTACCGAGTGGAGATTTAAGTGCTAATGATTTACAGAAGTTTGAATCATTGTTGCGATCTAATCCTATTTTTGATAAAAATTTAATCAAAAATGGCGATAATAAAAATACAGTTGTACTGATTCAAAATCACAATGCAATTCACGATGCGTCTAGTTATCGCTTAGAGTTGGTTAATAGTGTCAATGTCATTTTGGCTGATTCACAGCTGATAAACGATTATGCGTTGGCCGGTACTACGGTTGTGAATGCCGAGCTGAATCGCACGGCACAAAGGGATGTGATTGTTTTTTATATCCTCGTTAGCTTGTCGTTAGCGTTAATAACGTTATTTATTTTTAGGTCATGGCAAGATTTAGTCGTTTTATTATTTGTGGTTGTGGGAAGTGTTCTACCGACAATGGGCATGCTTGCACTATTGAGTATACCGTTCAATATGGTAACGGTTATGTTGCCGACAATTTTGATTGCGTTATCGGTTGCTGCGGTGGTTCACGTTATTAATGAATTTCATGAAAATCATAAGGTATCTACAGCAGCGCAAGCAGCAGATGAAACATTGAAGCATTTATGGCGTCCTTGTTTATGGGCAACACTCACCACGGTTGTTGGACTCTCTTCATTTGCTTTTAGCCAAGTGAAGCCTATGTTTCAACTGGGTGTTTTTTCTTCCTTCGGGATGATATTAACGCTTCTGTGGTCGTTGCTATATGCACCGTTATTACTTCGCTTACTTTGGTCAAAACCTAAAACTCAAGGTGTAAATAAACCATCGCTACTAGCAGGCTACATAAATTTTTTGCGGAAAAATAGACGATATTTCTTGGGCGTGACTTTGTTGCTGATTTTACCAATATTTGGATTACATAAAATTACGGTAGATACTAACTACGTGGAGTTTTTTACCGATAGCCATCCGACCACGGAAGCTTATAAAAGTCTTAATACGAATGGCTTTTCACAAAACCCAATGACCGTTGAGCTGATTATCGGCGATGAATTTAACTACAGTTCGAAAGGCGTTTATAGTGCGATATTAGCGTTTGAGGAGCAGCTGCGTACACTGCCAGCAGTCAATAAATTAATATCCGTTAGCGATTTCTTGCGGCAGATCGATGTTGCTTTTAATGGAAATGTTGATCCTGAAATTCTACGAAATTATAATGCTGAGCAAGTGCGACAAATGCTTTTTTTGGGAGAACTTAGCGGTAATGATGATATTGCCGATTTGGCCACCGACGATTACAGGCGTTTACAGTTACTTCTATTAACTGATTATTTAAGTTCTACTGAGCAGCACCAATTACAAGAGGATATTCAGTCTTTAGCTAAAACCTTATTGCCTAGCAAGGTGACAGTCAACGTTACAGGCACAACATCGCTTTGGGCGAATATGGATATGCAGGTCAGTAAGACGCAAATATTATCGATTGCATTGGTCGGTTGCTTTTTGGCGATTCTTTTGCCGCTTATATTAAAATCTTGGTTGTTGGGTTTAATTACTTTGATGATTAACGTAATTCCACTGGCTATAACATTGGGTCTGATGGCTCTATTAGGAGTGAAAGTAAATTTGGCAACAGCATTAATAGGGGGGATTGCATTAGGTATTGTGGTTGATGACTCTATTCATTTTATGAATAAATTTGTCTTTTTTTTGAAACAGGGTTTATCCGTAGGTGATGCTGTCGATTCTACACTGTTGTCAGTGGGAAAGGCGATCGGCTTTACGACACTTATTCTGTGTGCCAGTTTTGCTTGCATGATGACATCACAGTTTTTACCCTCTGTACATTTTTCAGTGTTTATTAGTACGGCCATTGTTTTAGCATTCGTCTACGATATGGTGCTTTTACCGATTATTCTTAAATATTTGGAAAAGCCTATAGTGGCGAGTATGGCGCGATATTTACCGGCAAAGCAGGCTGTGCCAGCAAGTTTATAGTAATAGGGATATTGGTGTGAGCCGCTATGGCGGGGAGGTTAGGGCTAGGGCCGAGGAAAAAATACTTTATCCAATAATACTTGCCTCCTGCTCCCTCAGCAGCGTTGCTCAAAGCGTTACATGCCCCGGCATGCGCCCCTTCGAGCGCCTTGCTGAGAAAGCAGGTGCCTTAGTCTAATTGGACAAACTATTATTGCCCCGCCCCTAAGGCGAATTTAAGCGGTAGGCGGTGAATTTTCAGGACCCTCACGCGCCGGGAGCGCGTGTGGAGCGCCCATGGATCGGTTCAAGCGAGCCCAGAAAAATATCGCTTGCCGCTAAGTTAATGACATTGGCTTCCGTATAGGCCCCGGCATGCGCCCTCGTCTAGTTGGACAAATTATTATTGCCCCTCCCCTTAAACCGTTCCCGTTACGACAATCATATTAACGGTGCAAAACAAAGTACCTGCTTTATTGTGCGCTTGAATATCGTCCCACCATAATTCTAGCGCGGTAGGCGGCGCTATTTTTTGTTTACAGGCTTCTTTATAAAGCCATTCAAGTGGGATGGCCTTTAAAGTATTGTGGACTAAAGGGTGCACATCAATATCAATATGTTTAAAACCACAGTGGCGCATTAGAGTGAATATTTGGCGTCCGGCATAACCGTTAGGTCGTAATTTCTCGGCAAAAAACTGTACCAGTGTTCGCTCTAGCACGGTATCGTTGCTATTAATCGAAAGGCTTCCCCAGTCGGCATCGGCTAAAACTACTCGGCCCTGAGGTTGAGTAACACGTTTGAGTTCTTGCATGACGGGTGCGGCTAATGAAGGCGGCAATACTTGTAATAAGCGTTCTGCATGGCAGCTCGCAAAAAAGCCGTCATCGAAAGGCAGGTTGTCGGCACTTCCCGTGCGGTGCTCAACAATGTTCGTTAAACCTTGCTCATGCGCCTTAGCATTCGCGATTGAAATCATTTCTTCATCAGAATCAATACCAATCACTTTACCCTGCGGGCCAACCCACTTGGCCAGCTGTAAAGTATCTACGCCCGGGCCGCAGCCCACGTCTAATACGCAATCGCCGCTTTGAATGTTCATTTTTTTGTGGCTGGCTTGCTTAATGGTTTGTGCGATGGCAGCCATACGCTGTAGATATTCCGGCGAAACATAACCGGAGGTCGGCGTGGTATTCATACGAGTCCTTTTATTTTAGTTTATATGCCGGGAGCCAAACACAGCCCTTTCCGGTGTGTGAAAGAGCATCGAACACCAAAACAGAGACACCTGAAGAGGTGTTAGATACGGAGCAATGTTAGCAAATAAGGGGCGTGCATTAAATAACTTCCCGTTTTTGAATTCCCGGGTGCACGCTTGC
>NZ_CEXWTU010000167.1:0-11150 GCF_982758155.1 Marinagarivorans sp.
AATACGTTATCGGCGGTATCCAAGCGAACTAGTTCCCGCATGCGGAAAGATTGCATGCGGGTCGGGTCGGGCGAGGGCTCGTGGCGGAAACACGTGGTGCCTAAGTGAACAAGGCGGCCACCCTTAGGCAGTGTTCCTGTTAATGTAGGGTAAAGCGGGTAGCAGGCGGCGGGCGCGTGGCTAAGGTCTGTCATGGACAGCATTTGCCCCCAGTCTTCCTTATTCGCCATTTTTTCTTTGAGTACGGGCAGGTCGCGTTCGTTGCCGCAAAAGCAATGCACTAAGCCTGCTAGGTGCGGCATGCTATCCATAAAGCCACTTTTTTCAAGGATCTTTCTGGGCATCACTGGTGGGAAGTAAGAAACTTCCTCTTCACCTGTGGCCGTTACAATATGGGCTTCAAGTCCTTTGATGATATTTTCGAACTTAGAGGTGCGACCAAATAAACCCGGCTCACCCATAGGGATAAAAAAGCCGTGCTCTAAAAGGTTATCTAAAAAGACTTTCTGTTCTGCTTCTCTGCTCATGTTTAAAACCCTTGTTGTCTATCGCTGTTGCCGCGAAGGACAAGTTGCATAGAGGCGTTGGCCTCTACAATGCGTTGATTGTGAATCATCAGTACGGCCGAATTGGCGTCGCGTAGATGGCGGCCAAGACTAAATGGCGTGCCGTTTTTATAGGCCATAACACCAGCTAGCTGCATCGCCTGCGAAACAATACTGACAACATGTTGTGATGAATCGAGTTTCAAATTATTGATGCGAATACCAAAGGCCATACCGAGCAGTTGCTCGCGGTCGCCTTTGAGTAAATCTTGATACTCTCTAATCACACCGAATAAACCATCGCGCATTGCTTGATGTTGCGAATAAATACGGGTGAGTTCGTGTGCCGCTACGGGGATTTCGCCACGCTGTTTGCGTGCGCTTTTACGTACTAGGCTACGTGTGCGATTGAGAGCATCGGTGGCTATACCCAGCCAGAGTGCAGCCCACAAAATATGCGAGTAAGGCACCATGGTTTCGCCGGCAATATTGGCGAAATTTTCAGACATCACTTGCCAGCCTTCACCTTCAGCCGTTACATGGCCACCGGCACTACAGGTACCGCGCATGCCAAAGGTGTCCCAAGTACCAGGTTCGGTAATGGTGAAATGGCCTTTAAGCGCCAGCACTAAAACTTGGTCGTTTGCGGCGGCATCGGCGTTGCGGCGGGCCGTTATTAACAAATCATCGGCATAGGCACCGTAGGAAATAGTGGTGGCCTTTTTGAATAAGCTAAACCCGTTATCGGTTAATTCGACGCCGGCAATACTGCGGCGCATTTCACCACCAACGCCTTCTTCCGACGTTACCGATGCGATAAGACGTTGCTCGTTAGCCAGTGTGCGCAAATAATTTAACCAAGGTGCTTCATCTTTACAGTGCTCGGCGATAGAGCCGACCTGTATGTAATGCATCGCGAGGATCATGGCGCTTGCAGAACAGTATTGACCAAGGTTGGCACACAGCGAAGCTAGCTCTTCAATATTAAGCCCCGCGCCACCAAGCTCACGTGCCACGCCGGCACTTAAATATTTCCCTTCCTTTAATGCCGCGAGTGTTTCACTGGGGAAGCGTGATTCTTTGTCGACATCGTCGGCGAACTGACTCGCAACTTCAGTGCCGATACGCTGAATAGATTCGAGTAATGAAGCGTAGGTCTCCATTGCGATTAACTATCCTCTTCTAAAATAACTGAGATACCGTCGCGTATCGAAGATATGCTCTGAAACATGTGGCGGTTAAGCATGTTATCGGGGAATTCGATATCAAATTCATCTTCAAGCGCCAACATCACATTAACACTGGCACGGGAGGTTAAGCCGGCTTCATAAAGGTCGTCGTTTTCACCAACAGTTTCAATGGCTACACCGAGTGCACCCACTTCCCCTAAAACTTTTTGAGTGCGTTCGGTAATTTCTGAAATATCCACGTAAATATGTCTCCGGCTGTCAATAATAAATATCGTGGCATTTTCGTCTTTTGGATGCATGCATTGCAAGTTTAATATTGAAAATACCGTTAAATATTAAAAATATAATTATTTTGATTGTGAATAATTATTAATTGGGTAGAGCGTTTCTATCTTATTTAAGGTCAAAAAAATTGAGTTGTCGAAAATGCTTACACTTATTTTTTGGCACTATCGATATTCAAAGTCCCTGATTTGTAGTGTCCTTATTGCTTATCGCTCCTAAAGCCAAAAATTTAATGTAAACAAGCTTTCATAAGCTTTCATAAGCTTTCATAAGCTTTCATAAGCTTTCATAAGGTGATTTTTTTATTAAATCAGATGATACGGGAAGTTATGTCGATAGATTGTAAAATGTCATAAAACTTTAGCGTCGATTTTGTTTACAGGTATGTTCTTTCTAGTGTGTATTAATGTTTTGAAAGGTGTGTTTTCTCGTCATTTTTTTGACGGGGGATACCGCTCTGTACGTCAGGTTTGTTTACAGTGGTTTTTTGTGTGAACCTGAGATGACGGGATCGAAATAACCGTGATAAAACCGAACATAGTCGTATCCTAAATTTTCACAGGATTTTACAAGCCGCGCAGGGGATCCCCTCCTATCTTGTAGCGATAGCCAGGCTCTAGTAGCACTGCGAAGGGGGATAGTTGGATTCAAAGCAGGCTTTCTTGATAAGCCTGCTTGCTTTTATAGCGTAAAGCGACAATTTAAAATGGGTGCAACGGTTGTTTCGCTAACGCAGGGGTAGGCGAATTGTTGTTACTTGGTTGGACCTAGCTGTTAGGTGCAATTAGCGGGCATCTGTATTCTTTCATTTGGTGCTTAATTGTCCATATGTAGTTTTTTTACAAAATAAAAGTCGCTTTACGACATGAAATGCTACCAAAATGTAAAGCGGTGAGTTCGGTATTCACAATGACTTCCACGGCATAATTCGAGAATTAAATAATTTTTAAGTGGTAGCTCAGTAAAGTAATGGGTCAAGTCAGCGCCGCCGATAAAGTCGCCATCATGGAAGCAACTGAAATCGTTGTCGGAGTTATAGTCGCACAGGAATATAACCTCTCTGGCCGCATAACAATGATCGTTGGACCCTAGACCGCATTCTTTGTCTGTAACGATAATGTCATCCGTTGAGATGCGCTGATCTTGGCTTAAATACAGTTTTACTTTGAAAAAAAAAGCTCCATTGGCTCGCCATTCAATACGCAAAATTTGGCCCGGCACTAGGTCGGAATGGTTTACTTTAAAGCCTGTGATGTCGATATCTAGGTGACTGTTGAGCTCTTTAAGGATTGGATCATTTTTCCCTCCGCAGGCTAATAATGATGTGGTGAGTATCACCGCGAGAGCGTAGCGCCATTTAAAATAACGTTTATCCATTATTTGCCTCACTTATAGATTAACTACATACATAATACTGAATTGCGAGCGGTAGCTTCGGCCCACTAAGGGGCTGCCGACAACGTCACGATCAAGTGATTCATAGCGATACAGGCCGCGCAGTGAATGATGTTTCGTCAGGGGAATGAAAACTCTAAGGCCTGCAAAGTCATTGAGAGTATTGCCGAGCGAATACTTAAATCGTCCAATGCTGTCGTCAGTATTAGTTTCGTTAACGCCGTACACGTAGCTAGCGTACTTGTCTTGCATCCAATACAATCCCACGCGCCCAGCCACTTGCCAGCCACTAGAGTGACGATACAGAGGGATATCGGTGTGTATTAGTGCGGTTACCGCATTGGAGTGACCTTGAATATCCCGTGACAGCCTGAAATGAACAAGGCCATAATCGACTTGAGCGCGTGCGGTGAATTCACCTTTGGGGCTTTCGTAGTCGTTAAAGACAGGATCGTCTGAGTCGAATCCGATTAATGAAAAATCTGATTGGTAGGTTTCGTCCCTGTAGCCCAGACCGATGCCAATATCGACTTTAGAATCGATTACCTTGTATTGCACCAGGCCTTCACCAACACCAAACCCCCAGCGACCAAAGCTCGCGTTAAAATAGGGTAAAGGCGTTTGCTCAAGAGCTACGCCTTTCCAAGGCGAATAGAAGAGGGTTCCTCCGCCGCCAATTTCGAATTGCCATAGGTCACTTGTATCTGCGCCAACAGCACTAGCCCAGCAGATCAGTGTGCCCACGATTCCGTATTTTAACATGTCGCCTCCCCATCAAATAATCAGTGGGGGTTAGCATATAGAGGGCTAGCCAGTACCACATGTGTCAATTGTCACGATCTAAAAGTGACAATTGACACATGTGGTACTGCAGCCTTAACGCGTAGAATGAACTTATGAATAAACAGAACTCTTTTTTGAGCCCACTTTATAGCTTGCAGGCACTTGAGCGAATTATAGCGATATCAACAGGCTTGATCGTCGCGTTTATAACGCTGACTTTCGAAGAGCCTACGGGCTGGGTAAGTTCGCTTAATGTTTCTAAGGTTGTTGTGGGCGGTTTGTTAGCAATTGTCATCGGCTATTTATTACTGGAGTTTTTCTGGGATGGTTTGTCGGCGCTGAATCACTACAGAAAAGGTTATTTTATCATCGCTTTTCTGGCTACCTTTCTATTAATGTTACTGTACGATTTAATCTTCGTAAGCATCTTAACGATATTGATGGTTAATCGAGCTACCCATATTTACAGTTTACCGACCTGCTTGGCGTTGGCTATTTTACCTACCTTGTCAGGTGGTTTAGTTAATCACTTCGTACATGCATTACCTTACTCCATGGCCTCAGCAATTCTATTCGTTTTGTTTAATCTGGCGATTTTAGTTATAGGCTTTGCCGTTTTATCTGAGCGAAGGGAGAAGGAAAAGTCAGAAAAGCTTTGTCATGAATTACAAGCCACACAATATTTACTGAGTGAAGCTGCTAAGCAGGACGAGCGTTTGCATATATCGCGCGACCTGCATGATCAAGTCGGCCATCACCTAACCGCGCTCAGTTTACAGCTAGAGGTGGCTATTAATGCACCCCCCGAAGAAGCCGCCCCCCATGTTCAGCGAGCCAGAGATATTTCGCGGCTTCTATTAAGTGATATTCGTGCGACTGTGAGCGATATTCGCTCGAATACCAAAATTGATATTGGTAGGGCCATAAAAAACTTGATACAACCCATTGATAAAGGCCGCGTATTCATTTCAATACCGGATGATTTAAGCTTACATAGTACACGTACGGCCGAATGTTTATTCCGCAGTGCTCAGGAATCGCTCACAAATGCGCGTAAGCATACAAAATCCACGCGAATTGAAATCTGTATTTGTAAAAATGAAAAGGCATATGATTTTACCTATTCTGACAATGGCGGTTTTATCGGCAATTTTAACTATGGCAATGGCCTTATCGGAATGAAAGAGCGGGTGGAGTATTTAGGTGGCGAAATGGAAGTTATTACGAGTCAGGGCGGCTTTGGTATCAACCTAACAATACCCAGTCAGGAAATATATACATGAGCATCGACGTAATGATTGTTGATGATCAAACGCTGGTTCGCCAAGGCATTAAAAGTTTATTGTCACTTAAAGAGGATGTTCATGTCTGTTGTGAGGCATGGGATGGTCAGCAGGCGTTAGAAACACTTTGTCATGCTTCATTTGATGTCATATTGCTTGATATTCGTATGCCTGTAATGAGTGGTATTGAATTTTTACGTGCGGTCCAAAAAAATGGCGATAAGCTCAATGTTTTAGTCTTAACCACATTCGATGAGCACGATCTAGTGCTTGAATGTTTAAAGTTAGGCGCAAAAGGCTACTTAAAAAAAGATGTCAATCTCGAGACTTTAGTGAGTGCTGTAAGAACCGTTGCGCAGGGAAAAAGCTGGATTCAGCCTGTTGTAACCGAGCGAATAAAAAGCCAAGTGAAACCATCGGAGCTAACAGATAAGCCGTTGAATATACCGCTGACAGAAAAAGAGCAACAAATTCTACAACTTGTTGCCGCAGGCTACACTAATCATGAAATTGCAGAAGCCACTTTTCGTTCCGATGGCACGGTACGTAATCAAGTGTCTTCCATCCTAGCAAAACTGGATGTGAAAGATCGAACGCGTGCTGTGCTTAAAGCGATGGACTTGGGGCTACTGTAGGGGCTCCTATCGTTCTAGGGTGCCTTTATGTCGTCCCTGGCCGTTTTACTACATACGATTAATTCGCCATTTCGGGTCCACCTGGATAGTTGCAACAAAGTTATCTCTTGAGTAACGATAGATCAGGCTGCCCTAAAATGCCTTCGGCGTAGGGCTGGCTTTGCTGAAAGCGAAGGTAGTGCTGTAGCTGTGGGAATTTAGGCAATAGATTAAAGGGCGACTCTAATTGGCTCATATAGTCCAACATCGGTACAAGCAGGGCATCGCACAGGGTGAACTGCTCGGCAATAAAGAAGCGCTTATCACCAATACTGTCGCTTAACCACGAGAGAACCTTTTCGGCCTCGGGTAGCGCAGCCTTGGCGACATCCAACCGCACTTGTCCGTTTTCCCCTTTGGGCATAAAAAACTCCAGCATGATATTGCCCATCGTGGGTTTCGATACATAGAGTGCTATGAGGCTCGCTTGGGCGATGGTTGTGGCTTTGAGTTGACTCTCTTGCGGGTAAAGCGATGGCCCTGCTTTGTCGTCTAGGTAGGCGGCGATTGCAGACGATTCTGGCAGCACAAAGTCTCCGTCGATCAAAACGGGTAACTTCTTGAAAGGATGCAAAGCGGTGTGCTGATCGGTAAACGGCCGTATTACCTCACCAAAGGGGGCGAGGGTCACTTCGTGTGCCAGGCCTTTGAATTGGCAAATTAAGCGCATGCTGCGCAAAAAAGATGAAAAACTGGGGCCGTAGAGTTTGAGCGGTTCCATGTAAGCGTTCCTAACAATAGTTGTGTTGAGGTGCTACCTTGGGGGGAAGTCATAATATGTTCAAGAACATATTCTGTCGTTTTTTCAGTTATAGCTGAATAATAGGGAGCTTAGTAATCGCGTTAACCGGTTGGGGTGTCGATCTTTGTTCTTTGTAATATCATGCGCGACACGATTAATTTCAGGGGGCAATAATGGCTTGGACAGAGGAGCATAAGATCCAATCGCGCGAGCGTATTGTGGATAGCGCAGCGTTGTTATTTACCCAGTACGGGTTTGATTCGGTATCGATTGATGACGTGATGAAGGCTGCGGGGTTAACGCGTGGGGCTTTTTACGCGCATTTCAAAAATAAAGCAGAGCTTTATCAGTACGCAATTCTTGCGGGTGCTAGGCAAGCCAAAGCCTTACTGGAGCAAGCCGAAGAGTTTACTGTATCGAGTATTGCTGAGCATTATTTACGCCTAGGCGATGCTAGCCACCCCGAAAGCTTTTGCCCGTTAGCGTTCTTCGTTACTGATATGACCCAGCGCGATAGCAAAATTAGAAATACCTATACACAAGCGCTTAAAGGCTACATCGAAATCCTAGAAAGCATGGCGCTCTCGCCAGATAAAGCAAGGCAAGCGGCGGTGATGATGATTGGTGGCTTGGCGCTTTCCCGCGCGATTACCGACGAGGTATTACGCGAGGATTTATTGCAGTCTTGTTTGGCGGGAGTTCGTGTTTTGGTGATGCAATCCACTGAGGCGGACAAAGCCATTATTAGGGAGCGTGCATGAAATAACTTCCCGTTTTTGAATTCCTGGGTGCACGCTTGTCTTCGTTAAAAATATTTGCAATAGCCGGCTATTACGCCCTATTTTCGCCTCGGCAAGCAAGCACCCACAAACCCAAACTCCAGCAACTTATTCCGTGCAAGCCCCTAAGTCATAAATTTGCTGAATAGGGCAGCGGTCCAGAGCAAGACAATAAAGCCTAGTGCAATAACAACTGCGGCCGAGCCAATATCTTTAGCGCGACCAATCATTATATCGTTTTCGAGCGTGATGCGATCGGCGAGGGTTTCTATGGCAGAATTTAATAGCTCTGTGAGCAGTAAAATACACAGTGCGGCAACCAGTACGCTCCAGTGAGCAACCGATTGCGCTAAAAAAAATGTTGTTGGGAAAAGCGCCATAGTTAACATGGCTTCTTGTCGAAATGCCGATTCAAAACGCCAGGCAAATTGTATGCCTCGCAGGCTACATAAGCTCGCGTTTAAAATTCGCTTTATGCCCGTGCCGTTTTGTTTATTGTATTCTTTGGCCATAGTCATCCTATTTAAACAATCGAGTGTTATACGGTGTCGGCTTATTACCCTAAATGGCGTGGCGTATTAATATTTTTTGCCAACATTCTAGATAGGGTGTATTAGCTGTTGATAGTACCTTGCCCTGTCTTTTTAAGCGATGTTTTGACGTTAAATACAGTGAACTGTATGGCGGGGGATGTCGTCGTGTGATCCTAGCGCCCGAAGCAATCGTTGGCATCTCTCTGCTAAAGGGAAGGTGAATCTATTTAAATTGGATGCAGTCTTTATGGTCGCCATTAAGCGTAAATGATCCGAGCGTACCGCATCCCAGTTCTATAAAAATACTCATGGTTATTTTGTGAAAAAAGCACTGGTTTTAAAATGGCCACGGTTCTATTTTTAATAAATAGTCGTGGAAGTATAGGGCTCAAAAATAAGCGTTAGTCTCTGTTCCTTAGGGTAAGAAATAATGAATTAATCGTTGTTATATCGGTGTGCGAAAAAAACGCGGCCATGGTAACGCCGTAAAGGCTACTGCGCTTTAATCGTACCCATCGGTTTTGATAATTAAGTTTAAGGCGTGCGATGAAAACGACCGGAATAAAAACCACGAAGTGTAGGCGTAGAAACATCACCCTGAGGCGATAGTTGGCAGCGAAAACTGTTCAATGGTATGCAGTACGTTCAGCCAAAAATAGAGATCATAAAAGCAGGAATGACTATTGCTGTCAGCCGTATAGAGAGGGGGACGCTACGAAGGTTGCGTAATATCCTCATAATATTTAAGGACTTGAGTGTATGCTGAATTTCACTATGAGGTTCACTATGAGTTTGGGCGTTCGGCTTTCGGTTGGCTGGGAAATACCTTGGTTTTGAAGAAAGCTATTTCGTAGGTGATGCTTTTTTGCTCAAAGGTTGTCTTAATCGTCGTTTTTGACTAGCCCTATTTGTCACAGAACCGTAATATGGCGCCCTTTATGACTCAACAGGTGAAGGCGATTAGCCCACACCCTAGGTATCTCGTATGTCTCTACCGGAAAGTACCCCCGCTCAAGCGGGTTCCCCCATTGGTGAATCCGTCTTGAACTCACTCAGTCACACAACACGTATGGGGCTTTCATTCGCCTTTATGATCGCGGTGCTAGGCATTACTTATGTGGTTATGCCGAATACGCTGCACCCGCAGTTGCTGATTTTTGCCTCATTGGTGGGTGCTTATATGGCGTTGAACATCGGCGCTAATGATGTGGCCAATAATGTTGGCCCGGCGGTGGGTTCGGGTGCACTTACCTTGGGCGCCGCGATTGGCTTGGCGGCGGTAGGTGAGGCGGCCGGTGCTTTACTGGCCGGTGGTAATGTTGTGGGTACGATTAAGTCGGGCATTATTAACCCAAGCCTAGTTCATGATGCGCAAACCTTTGTTTGGCTAATGGCGGGTGCTTTGGCGGCGGGTGCTATTTGGTTGAACTTTGCAACCTGGATGGGCGCCCCCGTTTCTACCACACACTCGATTGTGGGCGGTATTTTAGGTGCCGGTATTGCTGCCGGCGGCCTGGGCATTGCGAACTGGAGTAAAATGGGCGCGATTGTCGCGAGCTGGGTTATTTCTCCTGTCATGGGCGGTGTGATTGCCGCTACATTACTGATGTTTATTAAGCGCGCGATCTTGTACCAGGATGACCTTAAAACAGCGGCGTTGCGCTATGTACCGTGGTTAGTGGGTTTGATGGCTTGGGCATTTACTAGCTACTTACTTACCAAAGGCTTGAAGAAAATTTGGCATCCCAGCGGCCTAGAAGCTTTTGCTTGGGGTTTTGTTGTGGCTGTTATTGCCTATGTTTTTACCCGTAAGCGTCTTCAGGCTACTAGGGATCGAATAGAAAACAGTATTGCTGGGGTTAACAAGCTCTTCACTATTCCGCTTATTTTTGCCGCCGGTTTATTAAGCTTTGCGCACGGTGCCAACGATGTGGCTAATGCGATTGGGCCTTTGGCCGCTATTACTGAGGCGTTATCGTCTGGGACGGTTGCGGGTAAAGCGCCTATCCCAATATGGGTAATGTTGATTGGCGCGCTGGGTTTGGCGGTAGGTTTGGCGTTGTTTGGCCCTAAGCTTATTCGCACCGTGGGCGGCGAAATTACAGAACTCGATAAATCGCGTGCTTACTGTATTGCCATGGCTGCAGCCATTACCGTTATTATCGCATCGCAACTGGGCTTGCCGGTTAGCTCGACTCACATTGCCTTGGGTGGTGTTTTTGGGGTTGGTTTTTTACGGGAATATTTGAAGACGCGTTATGCCAGTAAATTGCACCAAGCATTGGATGAGCATAGCGGCGAAGCCCGTGTACAAATTCAAGAGTATTTAAAGCAGTTCCAATCGGCCAGCGTTGAAGATATGCGCGCCATGCTGAAGAAATCGAGCGTGCAAACAGCGACGTTACCGATCTCAGAAAAAGAGCGAAAGCGCTTGAAGAAGGTTTATCGCCAAGAGCTTGTTAAGCGCCGTCACCTTTATAAAATTGCAGCGGCTTGGGTTATTACTGTTCCGGCTTCCGCTTTACTGGGTGCAACGATGTTTTTCATCCTACGCGGTATGCTATTACCCGTAAGCTAGTATTGTTGAATACCGTGATGGCACCCTTGCATGGGTGCCATCACGGTGTTATTTCCTCGTTCCTTATGTTCTTAATGCCACCGTTGATTCGACCGTAAAAATTTAGATCTCCTCAAGTTCCCCTCGCTGTAAAAACCTATAAGTTCAGAATAAACACCCTGTTGGTGACGGCAGAAGATTTTTTGCGTCTTCATTTTGTCTATTGGCTGGGTATTTTGTGGGTGTTATAAAGTGCTGTTCATACCGGCACCTTTGTGGGGTTTAGCCGCTGGTCATTTTTTAGTTGGCGATTGTTTTGATATCAATAGGACTGGTAACGCCGCGCTCTTGTATGCCGACGACGTGGGTGTAAATTTGGGTGGT
>NZ_CEXWTU010000168.1:0-11141 GCF_982758155.1 Marinagarivorans sp.
TTCCCTGTAGGCCCCATCGTCTAATTTAGATAAACTATTATTGCCTCGCCCCTAAAGATTACTTGCAGTATTGGTGTTGCCCATCGATGTGGTAGCGAAGACTTCGATGCGGTATTTAAGCGCGCTGACGATGCGCTTTAGGGGCGTGCACCCAGGAGTTCAAAAACGGGAAGTTATTTAATACACACCCCTTATTAAGCCAAATCTAATGCTCGTAGTCGAGAGGTGGCGGGGTAAGCCGCTGCCGGCAGAGATCCTTTTGCCGTTGCTATTGTAAAGCTGTGCGCTAGCTTCTATTCTCTTCATCAATTATCTTCATTTATGATAAAAGCGTCATTTGGCGGAGGATTGTTAGTGAATAAATACTTATTGATACTGATCGTGGTTGGCCTGCTTACTGGCTGTGCCAAGCCATTACCTGAAGATCGTTTAACCTATGCGGGTGGATGGCAGGGCGAGGGTATGCTGCTGAGTATTGATATTGGCGGCACCGTTGATTATCAGCGTCAAGAGGGCAATAGCACGCGATCAATCAATGCGCCTATTAAATCGTTTCAAGGCGATAATTTTGTGGTGGGGGTACTGTTTATGGAAACCACTTTTTTTGTTAGCCAGCCACCCCAAAAAATCAACGGTACATGGACCATGACGGTTGATGACGTGGAATTAGTGAAAGTTGACGCTAACTTTTAACCCGCAAATTTGAACTTACTGAGATCTTCATTTAACTGTTTCTCGGCGGTATGAACAATCACGGAATCCGAGTGCATGGTTTGAATTTCCCTGGTGAGGTCTTGAGACCCTTGCTGGACTTGCTGCATATGCAGGTTGACTTCATTGCTGAGCATGCGCTGTTTGTCGGCGGCCACGACCACGTCTTTAATTTTTGTATTAATGGATTGTAACTTTTCAGAAATATAATTATACGATTGAGCGCTTTGCTCGGTTAGGGTAATAGCTTGGCTGGCTAACCCTTGACCCTGCTGCGTGCTTGCATAAGCTTCCTGTGCTTTAACTTGTAACTCATCAATGATGGTTTCAATTTCAGATGTAGAGGCTTGTGTTCGTTGCGCAAGTGTTCGAACTTCGTCAGCCACCACCGCAAAACCCCGGCCAGATTCCCCAGCTCTTGCGGCTTCGATGGCGGCATTTAATGCCAGTAAATTTGTTTGCTCCGCAATATTTTTAATCACATCAAGCACGCTGCCAATGGATCGACTTGCTTCTTTTAACTCGTTGGATTTAGATGCGTTAGTATCGAGTTCAGAGACCAGGTTACGTACAAGTCTTAAATTCTCCTCGACATCCTGTTTGCGTTCTTTTGCAACAAAGAGTGACTCTTGGCAATCTGCTGCAGTAATCTCTGTGCTTTCAACAATGCCAGTAATTGCGGCTTGCAGCTCTTGTACATGGGTTAGCGCGTTGTCGGTAATGTTTTTTTGATTTTGTGTTGTTTCGTTCGTGTTGCGGCTAATATCTTCAAATTTATTAAGCCAGTGACTCACTTGGCTTATATTTGTTTTCACATCTTTGAGTGTGAATTCAACCGTTGCTAAAAGGCTGTTAAAACTTTGCGCTAATACGCCCACCTCGTCTTGGCTGGTAACGGGAACTCTTGCGGTTAAGTCAAAGCATCCCTCGGTATTCATAGCCGTGATAATACGTGATACCTGTGTTATCGGTTTTACGAGTACTTGTTGAATTAACCATATTAGGCAAAGACTGAGTGCGACCAAGGTAATCAGCAGGTTAGTGAATATTTCTGTGATTTTACCTACAAGAACGGCATCCATTTGATCGCGAGAATAACTGACCGAAATTGTACCGACTTCTCTGTCGTTAGAGAAATAAATCGGGATGTTATAGGTGTTCGCCACGTTACGCTGCGTCGTTATGGAAACCATCATGCGTGATTTCTGATCCTGAATAATGATGTTCGCAATCAGTGGATTTGGTTTGTAAGAGTTCAATATTTTTTGTAAGACCTCAATGTCGTAAGAAAATATTGGGTCCGTCATAATCACTTCAAGTTGTTTGTTGGTATCCTCGACTTGTTGCTCAAATTGTTGAAGTTGATTCTCTTTGAGCGATAAGTAAGACGCGGCAGCGACAATGGCTAAAATAAGACTGATTGTACCTAATACCGACGTAAGGACTTTAAAAGTAATCGATTTCATAGTGATTCATCAATAGAGGGGTAGTTTGGGGTATACCAAAGTTCTTTTCGTTCGGTGGGTGTATTGTCGCCTAAAAAAGGGTTCTTTAATTTGATAATAGTCCGTTGCTCAATATTGGATTTTTTTAGCGCGTTTTGAATGTAAGGTTCACGATTAAACAACTGCATGAAAGATCCGTCTTCAATCATGGCCTCTAGCTGCTGCGTAAGGTGTTCGGCGAGTTCTGGTTTGGATTGTGGTACAAAATAATAAAACGGTGCTGTATACCACAGCATAATATGTGAATCGATCGTAAGGTTAAGGCTTTGGTGGTTTTCTACTTCAGTCCAAGGTTCTTGAATGCCGCGAGGAAAGTAGTCAAAACGATCGGCCTCAAGCATGGGGAATAAGTTGGTGTACTTCAACGTTTTAACAACGGGCAGTGAATTGTATTCCAGAATATTAGAGTCAGCCCAAAATCTACCTTGGCCGGCACTAAATTCTCGCAGGTCATCAAGTGTTTTTACCTTGCTAAATATCTCTGCATTTTCCTTTTTAATAATTGCAAGGCGCATTCCCATCATGCCGCGGTAAATGGGGATGTAAACGGGAATGAACTCTTGCTCGTATTCTGGCGTTGATAGAGCCACAAAAATATCGAGCTCGCCGTTCTTTAAGCCATTAATCCGTGTGCTTAAGGGGAGCGCTTCAATATCGCCATAGGGGTAAGTGATTTGATACTTCCCTCCGCGCTCAAGGGCCGCATTTAGCAGTAAGTCGGGCAGGCGACCTTTGTCGTTAGCTGCCCTGGGCACATTAATAACCTCTGCCCAGCAGCCTGTAGTTGTTAATGTAGTTGCCAAGCCTGCAAAGGCAATACTGAGCAGCCATACTTTAAATCTTATCATGCAGGTTCAAACCTCTAACCTTTTAGTCATATTAGGCTCTGTATTGGGTGCGCGAGACGAAGGGTATTGCTTCAGGCTGCCTATACGTTGATGATTTAAATCTAGCAGTCGTCTGGGGAAGGTCAACTGAGGTTGGCATCAAAAAACTATTAATGGCGCCTAGCGACGATATTTTTTATAAGTCTTAATCGGTGGGTAGTGTTGATTGTGTTTTTCAGAAATAAAATTGTCGTATTACTAATATTCTATTTATATCTGTATGAAGAGATAATTTTTTGACGTTGTTTTTAATGACTCGTTTTCTATACATTTTTACCTTTTAGGGGCGTGCACGGAATAAGTTGCTGGAATTTGGTTTTTTGGGTGCTTGCTTGACGAGGCGAAAATATGGCGTAATAGCCGGCTATTGCAAATGTTTTTAACGAAGGCAAGCGTACACCCAGGAATTCAAAAACGGGAACTTATTTAATGCTCGCCCCTTAGGCTTCGTTGCATTTTTACGTAACTGACACCGGACTTCATAAATTCAGTACCCATTACCTCAAAATCAAAACGTTGGTAAAAGTCCATAGCACTTGTGCGCGCATCGCACCAAAGTATTTCAGCTTTTAATTGCTGCGCTTCGCTAATCGTGTGTTGTAGCAGCTGTTTGCCAATACCTTGTCCTTGGTATACGGGAAGGGTGGCGAATTTTCTAAATTGCATGGTGTTGTTTTGTATTGGAGTGTGGTTGCCATATAGCGAGATAACGCTGACGAGCTGAGCACCGATAAAACCGCCAAAGTGGTGGGCGCTCTCATCGCCGGCAACTTGGCAAAAGGCCGGTGTTTTATGGGGCCACAAAACCTGATGGCGACTCAAGAGTTTATCGAAAAAACATGGTCTGTGGTGGCGGGTGTGCCGGCGGGTAAGGTTGTGGCTTACGGGCAGGTTGCGAAAATGGCGGGTTTTTCGGGTTATGCCCGCCAGGTGGGTGCAACGCTTAAAGCCTTACCGGCTGAAACCAAGCTGCCATGGCATCGTGTGGTGAATGCGCAGGGGCGATTATCATTTGCGGTGGGTAGCGGGCCTTATGAGCGGCAGCGTAAATTGTTGGAAGCTGAAGGCATTATCTTTAAGGGCGATAAAATCCCCTCAGCATTCTTTTGGTGCTAATTATTTAAGCTTAGCGGTTTCCATCAGCGCAATAATAATGTCGTTAATTGCGGGGGCGTCGGTGCAAAAAATAGGCGAGCCAATAATCCAGTAGGCGGCTTTTTTATGGCTAATCAGGTGGTAAATTAACAGCGATGCCTCGTCGCCTTCGCCGGCTTGGTAAAGCTTATAGCTCACCGGTACATCGGCTTCTGTTGCATACACATCGTTTTGCAGCACCGTTACCGTGCCAAATTCTTTCTCCAGCGCGGTTTCCAGTTCGGCCCAGTGTTCATCGTGGCTAGCGTGAGGTGGTTGCTCGTCAAGGGCAATGGTAAAGCTCACTTGCTCGTCTTCCCAAAAACAGACCACGTTTTCTTCGATGCCAAATTCAGGTAAAGGCTGGAAAGAGAAGTTATCGCTAATAGAAATATCGACAGTTAACCATTGGGCAAAGGATACACGGCTCATAGGGGCTCATAGGGTAGGTGGTGGGGAATAGCGAAACGCTAAAGATGGCGGGTATTTTAAGGCAGTGAGTACGATCTGTGAAGCTAGGGTGTTTGGGATTATGGGGGGGGGTTAACGGGTAATAAAAAAGCGCTAGAGGCCTACTTCGTCATCTAGCGCTTTCAGTGATTTAGTTATGCTGAGCTATGAGCGTTAAGCCCTAGCTTTATGCCATAGCTAAGGAAGGTACTGCTCTATCGCGTCGTACCACTTTTTCCCCATTCGGGAATAACCCGCAGCGTTAGGGTGAATGCCATCAGCTAGCTCGCCAGAAGGGAAGCCTTGAAACTGGTCAACGAAAATAACTTTAAAGCCTGCATCCGCTCGCGATTGCACAATACTAGGTATGGCTTGGTTGTAGCTGGCAATACGGGCGGCGTGGTCTTGCCAAGGGATAATCGAGGCAACGGCAACCAGTGCGAGCGGTGCTTGATCGAGAATGTCGTCAAGCAAGTCTTCTAGGCGCCCTTCTAGGCCGCTGGGGCCGTTCCACATATCGTTGGTGCCAATGTGTAGCAGTACAATATGTGGTGCGCCATCAAAGGCTGGGCTTGGGATAAGGTCGTTAATTTGTGCGACAGTCCATCCACTATGACCTTGATGGCTTTGCGGGAAGGCAACGCCCGCAACGTTGGACGGGCCATTTTGGTTGTCGCCCACAAAGGTAATTTTTTTGCCCGCATTGACCGCTAACTCAAATAAAGGCGCGCGGTAGCCTCCTGCGCCGGTAGCGGGAACGCCGTCAGTAATTGAATCGCCAAAGGGTAGAATTCTGCAGGGCGCGTTTGCTGGGCAAACGTCAGAATCGTTGAGCATTGGCTCAATATATTGGCCGCCGTGAGACGAATAAATAGCAAAGCCGCTGAGTGTCGCATTATCGATACTGGCATTTAAGGTAATGGTGAGCTTTTCATCGGTTACGTTAAGTGCATCTGTGGTGAAGCTGTAAGCGCTGTCGTGGCCCACGGTGTTGTAAATATCTAAGTCTGCAAGCTTTGTGCTGCCTTCAATACTGATGCTGAAATTGCGTGCTGCACTGGCATTTTGAAACATTTCAACAAAATGTAAAACGACGGTGTAGCTCGCGTTGGTTACGGGAATGTTGTAGGTGAGGGTTTCGCCGTAGCGCTCGGATTGAAACAAGCTGCCGTCATCGCTATTCGCAATAGGGTCTGCGGTGCTGTTTTGTGTGCCGCCCGAGCCAAATTGGTCGCGCCCGTATTCAACGCCATTATAAGTAACCACATCGCTAGAGCCGACATTTACCGCTTTCACCAGCGTAAGGTTTGTGTTGGGCGCGCTAGAAGAGCTGCTGATGATGGCTTCGCTACTGAGTAATGTAGCGCTAGTTAACACGGCACTAGAAAGTGCGGCGCTTGAGCTGGCCGTGGCGACGAGGCTTGAGGATGATGCTGGAGTCTCGGTTGCAACGCAGCCAGTAATACTGAGCAGTACAGCGGAGAGTAGAAAAGGTTTCAAGTTCATGGCGTTACCACTTTATGGGCTTTAATATTTAAGCCTCGCCTGCTTGTACTAGCCGTGCGGGGCTTTATTAAACACAGCGGCGAGTGATCTCATTACTTGGCCATAACCGTTTTTTGTTAAAGATGGTTATGGCCTAGGCTGTTTTTTTTGAGAGAGAGGTTCACACGCTATCGCTGAATTGCCTTTTATTTTAGGTAAAGTAAAAAGCCTTGAAACCCTCCTTTGGGGCAGGGCTGTGAGGTGGTTCATGCAAATTGCAAAAGCGCGTTAGTTGGGGTAAAAATTAATATGCGTACAGATAAAAATAAATCAGCATTTTTTTATCTGATGAGAGTAAATATTTTCCAACATGACTAATTAAAAAATATTTACTTTGTGATTGATCTGGATGTGAATTAACGCGCATATTATTACCGAAACTGTCTTGCCTTTAGTTTTATTTCCTCCAATGAGCAGTACGTTATTGGCACTATAAATATTGTCATAACGGCTAAAAGCATGCCGCCAAAAATAGGAATGGCCATGGGGATCATAATGTTGGCCCCGCGCCCGCTAGAGGTAATCACCGGCAGTAAGGCGATTAGGGTTGTGGCGGTGGTCATCATCGCGGGGCGTACCCTGCGCAATCCGGCGGTAATGGTTGTTGCGCGTATCGCGGCCAATGTTTGCGGCTTTTCTTGGGTGAATAACTGTTTAAGGTAAGTGCTCATAATCACGCCGTCGTCTGTGGCGATACCAAATAACGCAAGGAATCCAACCCAAACGGCAACGCTTAAGTTAATGCTACCCACCTGAAAAACATCCCTTAAATTACTGCCAAAAATAACTATGTCTAAAAACCAAGGTTGGTTGTATAGCCAAATTAGAATAAACCCGCCGCTCCAAGCAAAGAGTATCCCGCTAAAAATAATACTCATAATGGCAATGCTTTTAAATTGTAGGTATAGCACCATGGCAATCGCCAGAAAGGCAAGGGGGATGATTAGGGTGAGCTTTTTTTCGGCCCGTATTTGGTTCTCATAGCTGCCAGTGAATTGATAGCTTACGCCTGCGGCAAGTTTAAAATTGCCGTTGTCTATTTGCTGTTGCAAAAAAGCTTGGGCATCTTCTACCGCTGTAACTTCGGCAATGTGGCTGTGTTTATCAAATAAAACATAACCGACCAGAAAAGTATTTTCGGCTTTAATCACTTGTGGGCCGCGTAAGTAATTAATACTAGAGAGCTCTTTAAGTGGCACCTGTGTGCCATCGGGCGCGGCCACTAAAATGTTTTGAATACCCTCGATGGAATCGCGCAATTCGCGCTGGTAACGCACCCTTACGGGGTAGCGCGCGCGGCCTTCTACGGTATAAGTGATTGGCATGCCACCAATGGCCACTTCGATAACCTCTTGCACGGTTTTAATCTTTATCCCATAACGGGCAATGGCATTGCGGTCGATGGCAATTTCCAAATAGGGCTTCCCTACAATACGGTCGGCGAATACGGCTTGGCTTTTAAGGCTGGGGACTTGTTTTAAATAACCTTCTATTTGCAAGGCTGTTTTTTCGATAGTGGCTAAATCAGGGCCAAAAACTTTTAAGCCCATAGGTGCACGCATGCCGCTTTGTAGCATCACAATACGCGCCGCGATGGGTTGTAGTTTAGGCGCCGAGGTAGCACCGGGCACATTACCGGCGGTTACAATTTCTTGCCAAATATCATCAGTTTGGTGAATGTGATCTCGCCATTGTCGAAAAGGCTTACCTTCTTTATCGGCTATAAGGTCGCCATCAGTATTGCGCGTAAATGTTTGCTCTTTGGTATTGTACTTAAAGCGTAAAACATTGCCTTTGTCGTCGCTTTTATATTCTGGGGCAATACTGATCATCGTTTCGATCATGGATATAGGGGCGGGATCCAAAGGGCTTTCGGCGCGGCCTAACTTACCCACCACATCGATCACTTCTGGAATGGCGCTAATCGCTTTGTTTTGTAGGGTTAAAATATCCATCGCTTCGCCAATGCTGGCGTGGGGCATGGTGGTTGGCATAAAAAGGTAGGAGCCTTCGTCAAGGCTAGGCATAAATTCTTTTCCTAGCCCAGGCAGGGTTTTTTCGGCCGATTGCCAGAACGCTGTGTTTTTAATCGCATTCGGTGAAAAACTAAAAACAGTATTAAACCCCAGCCATATGCAACCACCAAAAATAAGCACGGCACACATGGCGCTATAAAACAGAATCTTTTGTGTGAGCAGTACGGTTAGCATTTGTTGATAATAAAAAATAAAAAGTGCAAAAAAAGCCAGTAACCCAGCAATAAGGCCAAGCACAAAAATAGCATTGGCGCTGTCGCTATCTGCGCCAAAGGGCTGCCAGCTAGCGGCTAGCAATAAAGTAATGATTATGGCTAAAATTGCATAAAATGCATTTTTGAGTACGTGGGCTATACGCGGGGGTAAATACGCTTGGCCTAAGTTAAACGCAGCTGTCGCAAAGACCAAAACACCTAGCCACCAAGGCGCAAAATGTACAACAAAAGGAAGCGCAATGCCCACTAGTGCCATAATAAGCCACAGTGCGCGTGTGCCCGCATTGGGAATACGGCGCACTAATAATAGGTGTGCAAGGGTGGGGATTAAGACAAGGCTAATAATAAAGGCGCCCACCAGTGTGAAGGTTTTGGTATAGGCCAGTGGTGTAAACAGTTTGCCTTCGGCGGCTTCCATCGTAAAAATGGGTAAAAAACTAATGATGGTTGTGAGCAGTGCCGTGGCGATAGCGCCAGAGACTTCGGCGCAGGCGTTGTACACTGTTTTTAGATGATTATTGGCATCGGGGTTATTGCGTAAATGTCGGTGAATATTTTCGGTAAGAACTATGCCCATATCGACAATAGTACCAATGGCAATGGCAATGCCCGAAAGCGCAACAATATTGGCATCAACACGAAACAGCTTCATGCCAATAAACGCAGATAAGACAGCCAGCGGCATAATACCGGCTATTAATAATGCACTGCGCAGGTGTAGCATTAACAGAATCACAACAATAAAGGTGATTAACAACTGCTGATGAATCGCACTTTCAAGGGTATGTAATGTTTCTTTGATTAAGTCTGCACGATTATAAAATGGAATAATGCGAACTTGGCTTAGGCTACCGTCTGCTAAGGTTTTGCTGGGCAGGCCTGGAGTAATTGCAGCAATTTTTTGATTGATGCGTTTGATAACCGCCAGTGGGTTTTCGCCGTAGCGTGCAACCACCACACCGCCTACGGCCTCACTGCCTTCTTTGTTTAAAGCACCGCGCCGCAAGGCTGGGCCAAAACCAATAGTGGCAATTTGTGCGAGGGTAATGGGCACGTTATTACGCTGGGTAATTACGGTGCGGTTTAAATCTTCTAAACTTTTAATAAAACCTAAACCGCGAATGACATATTCAACGGCGTTAATTTCAATTGTGCGTGCCCCGACATCTAAATTACTGGCGCGCACGGCATCGAACACTTCGGCCAGTGTTATTTGGTACGTCCGTAAAGCGTCGGGGTCGACATCTATTTGATACTCTTTAACAAAGCCCCCAACCGAGGCCACTTCGGCTACGCCATCTACCCCTTGTAGGGCGTAACGCACTAGCGAGTCTTGGGTGCTTCTTAATTCTTGTAAATTCCAGCCTCCGGCTGGTTCGTTGTTGGCATCGCGGCCTTCGAGGGTGTACCAAAATATTTGCCCAAGCGCGGTTGCATCTGGGCCAATTTTGGCCTGTACACCGTCGGGTAATGTGCCTGCGGGTAGGCTATTTAATTTTTCGAGAATACGACTGCGCGTCCAATAAAATTCGGCATCGTCTTTAAAAATAATATAAATAGAGGATATACCCAGCATGGAATAGCTGCGCACGCTTTTAACGGCGGGTAAACCCAATAGCGTGGTTGTTAGCGGGTAGGTGATTTGATCTTCAATATCCTGCGGCGAGCGTCCAGGCCATTCGGTAAAAACAATTTGTTGGTTTTCACCAATATCGGGAATGGCATCTACAGGTACTGGCGCGCGCAACAGCTGGTTATTGTCCCAATCGAAAGGGGCGACTAAAAAACCCCAAAAAATTAAGCCCGCCGCAAGTAAAAAAGCGACTAGCTTATGGTGTAAGCTAAAATGAATAATAGCGTTTAAAGGGTTAAATTTATTCATTGTGTGGCCCCGCTAGTTGCGCTTTATGGGTGCCGCAGCGCAACATGGCTTTGCCAAAATAGGGGTTTTGTGTGGTGGCCGATGTTTGCAACCAGCTCGCGCCCCTGTCGGGGTGTGCCATGGGGCAGTACATTTGGTGAATGGGCGTATCAAACGTACCCGCATGATTATTCACGCCTTGCATTAAATAAAGGCTTAACGTTTCAAAATGCGGTAGCCGCAAC
This sequence comes from Marinagarivorans sp., assembly GCF_982758155.1. Classification (NCBI taxonomy): domain Bacteria; kingdom Pseudomonadati; phylum Pseudomonadota; class Gammaproteobacteria; order Cellvibrionales; family Cellvibrionaceae; genus Marinagarivorans; species Marinagarivorans sp. The sequence goes on from NZ_CEXWTU010000168.1 coordinate 10,590, forward strand.
GCGCTGAGTGAATCGCTGTTAAGCATTGTTTTTATCAGTTGTTGTAGCGTGGGTAACGGGGTACTGGCCGATAACAGTTGTTGCAACTGGGCGCGGGCCTCCTCAATATTATCGTTGGCCAGGGCACGCTGTAATTCAAAGTACAACGGCATTAATATTTTCAGCTGGGTTGCCGTAAGTTCTGAAGCTTCTAGGTGCGGTGTTTCTTTGGGGGTGTTTGTGGGAGGCTTGTTCGCCGGATTGTGTGTTCCGGACATGGCGCCGTGGTTGTGCTGGCTAGGTGCGCGGTTGGGTGCTGGGGCCATCATGCTGGGTTTAGCTTGAATTTGCAGTGCGCTGTCTATTTTAAAAGCGCCTTGGGTAACCACTAAGTCGCCTTCGTTTAATCCGCTGTTTACAATAAATACATCACCCGCGCGTGGGCCAAGCACAATTTCGCGACCTTCAAACATGGGCTGTTCTTGCGCGGGTATTTTTACGTAAACCACGGCCCGTTTGCCGGTGCGCAATACGGCGCTTGCGGGCACGACCAAAGGCGCATTGTGATAGGGA
>NZ_CEXWTU010000169.1:0-11110 GCF_982758155.1 Marinagarivorans sp.
TTCGCCTCGTCAAGCAAGCACCCAAAAACCCAAATTCCAGCAACTTATTCAGTGCGCGCCCCTAACGAATTTAGTGCAAAGAGCTAACATTTATTTTTTGTACTTTTAACGTCGCTAAGCGGTGCGGAAAAAACTAATCAGTTTAATAAGTTCTTCTGCTTGGTCGGTCATGCTTTTGCTTGCGCTAGAGGCTTCTTCTACCATAGCGGCGTTTTGTTGCGTCATGGTATCCATTTGCATAATGGTCGTGTTCACTTGTTGAATGCCTTCTGCTTGTTCTTGCGCTGCGTTATTAATATCGGTAATTAAGTTGGATACGACGATTATCGATTCCACAATTTCGGTGAGTGTTTTGCCGGATTTATTGGCAAGCTCTGTACCATCGGCCACTTTTGTTACGCTATCGTTAATCAGGTTTTTAATTTCTTTGGCTGCGGTAGCGCTGCGCTAAGTTGCGTACATCGCCTGCGACTACAGCAAAGCCTCTGCCTTGTTCGCCGGCACGGGCGGCTTCTACTGCGGCGTTTAAGGCCAGTAAATTGGTCTGAAATGCGATTTCATCGATCACGCTAATAATGTCTGATATTTTCTTACTGGCCGACTCAATTTCAGACATGGCAGTAATAGTACTGGTAATGACGCTGCCGCCAAACTGGGCTTTTTTAGTTGCTTCTTGTGCTAGGTGGTTGGCGTCTTGGGAGTTACGTGCACTTTGTGTGACGGTGGATGTAAGTTCTTCTACACTGGCGGCGCTTTCTTCTAAGCTGGCGGCTTGTTCTTCGGTTCGCTGGCTTAAGTCAGCAGAGCCGCTTTGCACCTCTTGTGCCGATGTATTTACATGTTTTGCACGTTGCGTAATTTCCTTAAACATATCACTTAGGCGCGCAAGGGTAGAGTTCATCGCTTGTCGCAGTAAGTCAAATTCTCCTTTTAATGTTTGGTCTATGGTTTTCGTCAGGTCGCCCTCAGAGAGTGCAAGTAGCGATTCGCTAATTAGACTAACTGCTGTTTTTTGCGCAGTAATGTCGGTTGCGTACTTTACAACTTTCATTGGTTTCCCTTCGACGCTTAAAATGGGGTTGTAAGAAGCTTGAATCCAAATCTCTTGGTTATTATTACCTATGCGTTTAAATTCATCGGCAATGAATTTTCCTTGCCGCAAGGTTTCCCAGAATTGTGTATATTCGCTGCTTTCACGGTATGCCTTTTCGACAAACATTGAGTGATGCTTGCCTTGGATGTCGCCTAAATGGTAGCCCACGGTATTAAGGAAGTTCTCGTTGGCTGTGATAATAGTGCCATCTAAGTTGAATTCGATAACCGCTTGCGATTTTGAAATGGCCTCGAGTTGACCTGAGAAATCGGCACTCTTTATCTTTTCGGCAGTAATGTCAGTGGCGTATTTAACCACCTTAAAAGGAATGCCATTAAGATCCATTATCGGATTGTATGACGCCTGAATCCAAATTTCCTTTCCGTGCTTGCCAATACGTTTAAATTCGCCTGATACAAATTCTCCACGGTTCAGTTTTTGCCAAAAGCTTCGGTATTCGACACTTTTTTGTAATTGGCTATCGACAAACATTGAGTGGTGATTGCCTTTGATTTCTTCGCGGGAGTAGTTTGTTACCGCGAGAAAATTGTCATTAGCGCTTTGTATCGTGCCGTCCATAGAGAATTCAATAACCGCTTGTGATTTACTAATTGCGGATATTTGACCGGAAAAGTCAGCTTGCTGTAGTTTTACTTGCGTTACATCGCTAGCGTATTTGATAACTTTATAAGGTTTGCCTTTGGGGTCAAATGTTGGGTTGTAGGAGGCTAAAATCCAGACTTCTTTACCGCCTTTTCCTATGCGTTTGTATTCGGAGGATTGGGCTCTTCCCTGCTTTAAATCATCCCAGAATCGTCGGTATTCAATACTGTTACGTAGATCATCGGTAACAAACATTGAGTGATGCAGGCCTTGAACTTCTGGTAAGTTGTAGCCCATGGTGCTTAAGAAATTATCGTTCGCGGTGATGATTTTCCCTTCTAAGTCGAATTCGATAACCGCTTGGGTTTTACTAATGGCAGAAATCTGACTTGAAAAGTCGCTGCGTTCTATTTTTTGCTGGGTAATGTCGGATGCATACTTAACGACTTTAAATGGTTTTCCGTTGGAATCCATTATTGGGTTATAAGAGGCTTGAATCCAAATCTCTTTCCCCTCTTTGGTGCGGCGCATAAATTCATCGGCTTCAAATTGCCCACTGCCTAAGCGCTGCCAAAACTTTCGGTAGTCGTTAGATGCGGCGTAATCGTCGGCGACAAAAATACGGTGGTGCTTACCTTTCACCTCGTTAAGGGTGTAGCCCATGGCTGTTAAGAAGTTGTCGTTCGCTGTCAAAATGTTGCCGCTCATGTCGAACTCAATAACAGCAAGTGATTTATTGATGGCAGAAAGTTGTCCTTTGTAATCGGCGTCGAGGATTTTTTTTGCGGTAATGTCTGTCGCAAATTTAATAATTTTATACACGCGATTTTGGTTGTCGAATAGAGGGTTGTAAGTGGCTTGTATCCAAATTTCTTTACCGTGATTACCGATGCGCTTGAACTCGTTCTGAATAAATTCTCCGTTGTTTAGGCGCCTCCAAAACTGTTGGTAGGCATCGCTATTTTTTGTTTTTTCGTCGATAAACATCGAGTGATGATTACCTCGAATTTCATGGAGTGAGTAGCCTACAGCTTGTAAGAAGTTTTCATTGGCATCAATAATTTTCCCGTCGGGTTGAAACTCGATGGTCGCCAATGATTTGTCGATCGCTGTCATCTTGGCCGCCAAATCATAGTTGTGCGCGCTGGCTTCATTTTGAGCGGCGACGTTGGGCTTAAAGAAAAAACTGAGCATGAGGCATCCTTTTGCAAGCGAGTAGATAGCTATCTTTTAATAGTATAGGCGGGGCGCTTGCGGGTGCTGATTCTATTGTCCTCTGTTTATATTAATAAGGAATATTGACTTGGATCAATATGGCTATAGAAAATTCAGCGTTGATTAATTTGGCACGTTAAGTTTTTTTGCCGGCTTGATGTTTGGAGGATTTTTACTATGCCCTTGAGGGGGGCTATTCAAAAACATGTCGATTAGTCGTGCTTTTAGAACTTACTGAAGTAAACGTTTGGTTAATGTTTTGATAACTTGTGATCCCACTCCCAATTCCTGATTTTCCCGTATCCCTTTTTGTTGGTTTTCTGCTTAGGATTGTACGTCTCTGTGAATGGCCGGCGAATTCGGTATTTCGATATATTGTTTTCGGTTTGGTTTTTCATCCTGATTTCGCATGGCCCGCGGTTAAGGGCTTCTACAATAATAATTGTCTTTTTAAGGCATCTAAATCTTAGAGGATTTCCATGATACAAGGTCTTACGCAGTGGTCCGTCACATTAACGAAAGGGGTAGGTGCAAGCGCATTGGCTATGGCAATAGCCGGCTGTGTGGCTACCACTACTGAATCAAGTTCATCGGAGCAACAGCAAACGCAAAGCTCTACAGCTGTTATTACGTCATCGGCTAATACGACAAGCAGTACGCCTGTAACGGTTTCCAGTATGGCTACGGCATCATCTGCGCCTAGCTTTGCCGACGCAGATGTCGCGATTGTTGATCCAGCCAACTACGACGGCGGCATTCCATTAATCGCGGCCAAAGGTACTGCCGGCGTTGCATTGCAAACAACCGGTAACCCCTTTAAAGATGCTTACTTTTATCTAAGTCCTGATATCAAAACAATGATGGAGGATTCACTGGCGATTGTTGGTGAAACCGGCGCAATGGCCGATAAAGTGAAGTACATTCAGCATCAGCCTAGCGCTATCTGGATGGATTCAACCGCGACTATCGCGGGTAACCCAGAAGCGGGCCGTCGCTCACTCATTCAGCACCTTGATGCCGCAGTAGCGCAGCAGAAATTCTACGAACAAGAAGATGGCCGGATTTCACCGATGACCATCGTGATCATTGTGTATAACTTACCCGATCGTGATTGTGCGGCTTTTGCTTCTAACGGCAAACTGTACGAAGTGGGCAAGCCTCAAAAACCTGAGCCCAACGACGGCATGAACCGCTACCGCGACGAGTATATTGGTGCGATTACTTCGGCCTTTACCGCTAAGCCCGAATTCGCTAACTTGCGTATTGTGGCCATGCTAGAGCCGGATTCATATCCGAATATGACAACGAACACAATTTTGAACCCCGATGGCCCTGCACTTAAGTGGCCAGAATTAACGGCCGCCGATGGCGAAACGTACTGCGATACTTTGTTATCGAAGTACTCGTCACCGGGTCTAGAGTCTGGTTTGGGTGTTTATGGTCACGGTCTTCAAATCGCCATTGAAGAAATTGCCAAAGTTGATAACACCTACACTTACTTGGATATTGCTCACGCCGGTTGGTTGGGTTGGGATGGTAACCTAGAGCGCGGTGTCGAAGGCTTTATGAAGCTTATTCGAGGCGCCAATACAGATGGCATTAGTGGTTTCAGCAAGGTGCGTGGTTTTGCTTCAAACACCTCGGGTTATACCCCACTTGAAGAGCCTGCAATATCGAATGCCGATGGCGACAAAATGGATCTCTCTGACTTCTATGAGTGGAACTCGGCTGTTGATGAGTTGACCTATATCGATCGCTTTAGTGCTGCCGTAAAAGCGGCTGAGCCAGGCTTCGATGCAGGTTTTATTATTGATACTGCGCGTAATGGCTGGGGCCGCCCAGGTCGCCCAACACCAGGCAGTGGCACACGTGGAACCGATATTAGCGAGCGAGTAGATCAACGCGTACATCGCGGCCATTGGTGTAACGTCGATAAAGCCGGTGTTGGTGAAGTATCTAAAGCTGCACCTGATAGCTCGCGCCCGCACTTGGATGCCTTCTTCTGGATGAAGCCACCTGGCGAGGCCGATGGCATTTCGTTTGATGTAAAAGACTTCCCTGCAGACTCAGCGGCTTATAGAGCATTAGATGCCGTTGATAAAGCGATTGTGGATCAATCCAATGATATTGCTTACGTCGGTAAATCACTCGATACCATGTGTATTCCTGGCTCAATTCGTGACGGTGATAAGGCTACAGAGCCTATGCCATTTATGTCTCCACATGCGGGTGCTTGGTTTCACAAGCAGTTTGTTGAGTTAGTGAATAATGCTTACCCAGCATTGGGTGAGTCTGATTACTAAAATATAAGTTAGGGACGAGGCAATAATAGTTTATCCAATTAGGCGAAGAGATCGACTTTCTTATCGAGGCGCTTAAAGGGGCGCATGCCGGGGCATGTAACGCTTTGAGCAACGAAGGTAGGGGAGTCGATATCAAGTATTAGTGGATGAAATATTGTTTCCTCGCCCCTTAATTAAAAGTAGTAACGCTGGATTCTTTCCGGCTTTTAAAAGCGGCGCCTTCGGGTGCCGTTTTTTTTTGCCCGTTTTTTGTAAGTCCTGAAATGCGCATGTTTATTTTTTGTGAGTGTCTTTAATGTGGCGCTAAAAATATCTTTTTTTCGTAGTAACCTGCCCGACCTGAGCGGGTGCCATACCATTGCCGCAATGGATCTATTAGACTTCTGAGCAAAATCAGTAGCATCAGAGGGCACACTATTGTTAGTTAACAATAAGAATACGGTCGATCAGCATAAGCGACACTTTATAAAAACCTTAACCAGTGGCACTGCTTTAGGGCTAACGGTGACTAGTTTACCGGCCAGCTTAGCGGCCCAAGCCAATACGGTCGAGCCTTTGGGCGATGGTGAGCCTTATCAGCCCAAATGGGCGCCGCAGCCCGGTAAGGCGGTGCAGCGTATTGACGGTTTGGCGAAAGTCTTAGGGGAAAAATTGTATGCCAGGGATTTTCGCGCACGCGATTTCCCCGCTTGGCCCGATAAAGAATATATCGTGCATCCATTGCGCAGTGACCGCATAGATAGCGTAGTAACCGGTTATAGCTATAGCATGCTGCCCACAGCGTTACAGCCCATTGCGGTTGTCGATGCGGCTAAACTACAGGCCGATAACATGAGTTTAGGCGGTGGCATGAGTAAGCCATTTTTTACAGCCATTAATCAAATGCCCGATTATTACGGTCAGCCGGTGGCTTTATTAATTTTCAGTAGTTTTGATATTTACCGCAAAGCCTTAAAAATATTACAGTTTAATACCGACTGCATTAGTTACCGCTTTGTATCCGCCGCCCAGTCCGTCAGTGATTATGCGCCCAATTCAAATTACGTACGCGATGCTTCACAGGGGTTTAGTAAAGTCGCCAGTGATGACTACGCCACGCGATACCCATCCGTTGCCAATACGATTCGTAATAATATTGCATCGGCCGATGATTTAGGTTGGCAGTGTTTCCATCGCAAATTTAAAACCCAAGTGATGGATCCCATGTTTATGGAGCCCGAAGCCGGTTTGGCGTGGTACGACACCGCCAACAATAAATTACACCTATTACTCGGCACCCAATCGCCCACTGGGGATATAGAAGCCGCAGCCGATATTTTTAGCGCCGATAATTGTGCTTATCCATTAAACCCAGAGGATGCTGTAGAGCTTATTTCCTGTTACCCCGGCGGTGGTTTTGGTGGCCGGGATAAATCCTATTTCACGTTGTATTTAGCCATGGCAGCCCCTTACGCTAAAGGCGCTGTTTTACGTTGGTCACATACCCGCTTCGAGCAATTTCAAGTCGGCCTTAAACGCCACAAAACAGACTTTTGGGAAACCTTAGCGTTTGATAAAACTGGCACCATTCAAGCTTTGGAATGCGATTTTGTTATGAATGGCGGCGGCCGTAAAAACCTAAGCCCGTATGTTGCTCAGCTAGCGGCTTTAAGTAGTTTTGGTGCTTACGATATTCCCAAGGCAGTGGCAACGGCAAAAGCCACCAGCACCCAAGATATTCTAGGTGGCTCGCAGCGTGGCTTTGGTGGCCCGCAAGCGTTTATGGCCATAGAAACTTTATTGGACGAAGCGGCAAAATACTTTAAAAAAAGCCCCTTCGCCTTGCGCCGAAAAAACCTATTAACATCGAATAGTCAAACCATTACCGGTGCGCCAATAACACAAGACTTACAATTAACAGAAATGCTAAGCCAGTTGGAATCCCATGTTTTATGGCACGAGCGTAAAAAAGCGCAGCGTGAATATAAGCGCCAAGGTCTGCGCTATGGGGTAGGGCTGGCATTATCGAACGAGGCTTACGGCACCAGCGCTGATGGCATGTTTGGCGGCGTGCAATTAAACCGCGACGGCACGCTTACCGTACGCACGCCTTATATCGATATGGGTAATGGCGCTGCCACCGCATTAGGTTTGGCGCCAGCAAAATATTTAGGTTTAAACGCTACGCATATAAAAATGGGCGATGCCGCGTATTTTGATGCCTTGGGTTTAACCACCAGTGGCGATTCAACCCAGCCCAATTACGTTATCTTGGCCTCGGGTTCGTCTAGTGCTTGCTTGGGCGCGTTTTACCAATATCACGTTGTTGAGCAGGCGGGTTTAGCGTTTTTACTCGAGGCTGTTTTACCTGCGGTTATTCATCTTTTAGGGCGCGCATTAACGCACGAGGATTTAACGTGGCAAGAGGGATACTGCATTGTTGAAGGTAAATCGCCAATTGATTGGAGCGCGATTGTTGATGTGATTTTCGAAAAAGGCTTGCCGACCTATACGGCTGTGCATGCCTCTTTTGTTGGCCAGTTTTCGCTCGGCAATTTTGAATTCGCAGCATTAAAGCCAGCGGCTACCGGTTTAACCTTACCATTGGATTATATTGCCGTGGGTACCGATGAGTTTAATTTAAAACCTGTTGCGCGAGTAAATGTGGTTAATCCGCCAGCCAAGGCTTTTAATTACGGACGTAGTACCTACGCACCTTGCGCGGCATTGGTGGCGGTTACCGTAGACCCTACAACTGGCGAGGTAAAAGTACGCGACTGCATTAGTGTATTAAGTGCCGGTGTGCAGCATTGCCCCGAGCTTGTGAGTGGTCAATCGCAGGGCGGCATTGCAATGGCAATAGGCTACACCCTGTTAGAGGATTGTCCCATTAGCGCCGATGGTCCCGGTAATGGTTTGTGGAATTTAAACCGTTACCATTTAGCCAAAATGGCCGATGTGCCTAAAGCGCAACAATTAATTGTACTGCCGCCTGGCCAGGGCGAAAACACCGCACGCGGTATTGCTGAGGCGGTAATGTGCCCCATTCCACCTGCCATTTTAAATGCTTTAGCCATGGCAATAGATGGCCACCGGTTTACGCAGTTACCGGTTAAAAATACGCATATTCTGGAGGCTTTAGCATGAGCATAAAAAACACAGTCGTTCAGTTTTACGTGAATGGTAAAGTCGCCACCGCGCAAGCCGACGATGCCGATATGGCATTGGTTGATTATTTACATGAACGAAAAAATTTAACCGGCACTAAATTTTGTTGCGGTATTGGTGTGTGTCGCGCATGTACGGTGGGTGTGCGCAATCAACAATATGCCCCGTTAGAAAAAACCTTATCTTGCTCAACGCCCCTAAGTGCCATTAATGGCATGCATGTGTATACGGTAGAATCGCTGGCGGACCAACATCAATTGGCGCCCCTGCAAGAAGCCTTTTTAAAGCATTTTTCTTTTCAGTGTGGTTACTGCACATCAGGGTTTTTAATGGCAGCAACGGCTTTGTTGGAGCACTTGGCGATTACGCGAATACAGGAGTCCGAGTTGGATGCGATAATAGAGCAGTGGGTTGGCGGCAATATTTGCCGGTGTACAGGTTATATTCGTTATATCGATGCCATTCGCGAAGTAGCTTTACCAGTAGTGCAGCGTTCAGCGACTTTACTGGATGCTCCATCACAAGCATTAGTGGCGACGGGGGCGGGTAATGAATAATTATTACCGGTTAATAAAGCGTGCGTTTTCATGGGTATTTATTTTAGTGCCGTTAGTATTGGCGGGCTGTACAAAATTAGATCCACAAAAGGCCGCTAGCGAGCCAGAAACTTTATTGCAATACGGCCAAATGTGCGCCGATTTAATTGGTGAAATACCGGCTTTTAATTGTAACGATGGCGAAATTGTACCGATTACGGTGAATGGCAAAATCCCTAAAGATTACAGCAATGTAACAACCTGCGATAAACCCGCCATGCTGCCCTATGCCGATGATACTTTTGGTCAATGTACGCCGTATTCAAGGGTGTTAGATTTATCGCGCGATCAGGTGCAAATATCGGCGTTTTGTCGCCGCGAATATTTACGCGAATCCCAAAGTCCGCTGTATGATGAGGTCGATATTATTTTACACAGCGTAGCCACGGGTGATACTTGCTGGTTTCATGCGGAATCGCCAGCAGGTGATAGCAGCGGTTTTGACTCTAGCCGCGTACCGCCACCCAACGAAAAAACACCACCACAAGGGCATATTAGTGCAGAACAATTTTGGTGGACGCCGCAAGCAACGGCGACAAAGGAGTGTGGTAGTTGCCACGATGCCGATCCCTTTATGTATAGCCCGTATATAGGCCAGGTTTGGCATAAAGTACCAACAGACCCTTGGGGTTTTTACAATAACCATGTTGGCTCGGCTTTTAATGCGTGGCCAAAACCTAAGGCCATAAGTACGCGTGATAATACGTGCAACGGTTGCCACCGCATTGGTAATTTAAACAGTTGCGATTTAGGTATTATTGCATCGGCAGCGGGGCGCATGCCGATTAAAGGCGCGAACGAACGCGGTAATAGTTACCCTTTAAATCACTGGATGCCTGTGGATAATTTTCATTCAGAGGCGTTTTGGAATACGGTTTATAGTGATTCTGTTGATGCATTATTATCGTGCTGTAGTGATCCGACTCAAGCCAAGTGTGAATTGACGCCGATAGAGGGGTTGGGGTTTTAGGTTTTTTTGGGGTGGTTGCGATGGGGCTGGCGTGGTTAGGTTATTTCTAGGCACGCTCAAGTCATCGGCAATTGCTACCGGCAGATGAAGGTCTTGAGCGATAAGGCGGTGCCGGCATGAACCTCTGGGGCACGCTGTGAATACGTCCATGTAAGCTCTGCATAAACATCCTGTTTATGACGGCCCCAGAGATTCATGCCGACACCTTTTTCTGCGCGTTTGATTATTGCTGGCACTGTGGTCTAGGGGTGGGATTGAAGTAAGTGCGTCACCGCGACGTGTTTTTCGGGGGTAGCTGAGTGGGCTGCAAGAATGATAATAAAATCAAGAGCTTGGATGATTTAATTTCGACGTGAGAAAATGTGTTTTGCGTCGTCTAGACGTTATATGCAGAGGGTTGGTTATATGGTTTGCGTATAAGCTTGACGGTGCGGGGGTTGCAGGGTAGATTTGGGTAAATCAAATAAAAATACCCCGTCGCTGCATATTGCGTCGCAGCGACGGGGATTAAAATGTTATAGGACTGGCAAGAAGCAGACATAATTTTTTATCCCACAAACAAACATCTAATATTTCTTGAGGATGATTTAAATATGCCTTTAACAAACATAACTGTTGCACAATCAATACTAGAAAGAATGCATAATCGTCGTAAGCGTGAATTCAATGCACTAAGATCGAGATTTACAATGTGCTACGCTGTATCCGTCAAAACCAGCGTTTGTTATGTTGGATATAACTTTAGTGAGCTAAAGAGGGATGTTCGTGCGACAGAATGTGCCGAAACTAGAGCTGCATACGTTGCGAAATCATATGGTGAGCAAGTATCGGATCTTGTGTTTTTTGCGATGAACGTAAATGGAGAAATGTTTAATGCCTGTCCGACCTGCCAGAAGTGGCTACTTCCAGACGCGAGAGGGTTTCTTAAAAATCAAAGTCAAACTTGGTGTATTAATACGCAACAGATTTGTTTTAGCTCGGGCGGAGTTTCCTATCCCGATTATCCACTAGAGGAATGGGAGTTGATTAATCTTTCCAAAGCTGGTGAGAAAGTGATTTCCGAAGAATCTCAGAAATACTTTTCTGCCGAACAAATGCAATAAATTAGGATATCTTTTGGGTGAAACCCTTATAAATCGGGTAAGAGCTGGTTTCTAGCCAGCTCTCCCCACACCACCCTGCA
>NZ_CEXWTU010000170.1:0-11075 GCF_982758155.1 Marinagarivorans sp.
GGTCAACCGGTGCACTGGAGCCACTAGTAGGAAGGTCGCGAATATGACCAACACTAGACTTCACAACAAACTGGCTGCCGAGATACTTATTGATGGTTTTCGCCTTCGCAGGTGACTCCACAATAACAAGAGACTTGCCCATAATAATTCGCTTAGTTGGTTAAATTTTGTTCTTTAAGGCCTTAAGCGGCCTCAACGGTGTGCGCATATATAAGTGCTCGCTGGCCCTAGGTCAAGCAAAGCCAACGTATTAGTTATAGTCGAGAGTCAGTTTATACTCTAAAAAAATAATATTTTAACCTCAACAATCTCCTCTTTGAGACCTAAACAGCAAGCCCATACCGAGCTGCTATGCTTGTACTTGCAGGGGGTCGTTTTTTACGCAAAACAACAAGCGAGACGTTAAATTGAGGCCATGAGTACTATAGTAATCATAGCGCTACTTCTTACGCTGGCCATTATGTCGCTGGTTGTAGTGAACTTCGTCAACAGCCGCGAAACTCGACGGCGGCTTATAACGCACAAAATTACATCGCTGCGCAGGCGCATAGCCGAGCTCGAAGAAATGGCAGCTTCGCTCGAACCCCTTTTAGAATCAACCCAAATCCCTAGAGCTATCAATGATGACATCATTACCCAGATAGAGACAATCATAAAGCTCGACCCCAGCAATGAGTACATGAAACCCACCCTTGAAGCCGCTAAAGCGCTATCTGAAGACCTTGCGCTAGAGAAACGGTCATGTCAACTAATGAGGGCGTTGTCGAGTGATGCCCAAGTTGCACGCTGCAAGTTTCAATTAAATGAAGCCGCTCGACTTATTCGAAGAAATCAATTGGCCGGCAGGATTGACGCCCTAGAAGCAGACACTTTCATTAAGGAACTCTCTTGGGCTTTAATGATGATTGAGGTCATCACGTTTATCAATCAAGGTCACGTCAGCATCAAGCAAAATGATGTTTTAAAAGCTTACGGCTTTTACAAGCATGCCCAACAAACATTAATCGCCAACCCCCACTCCGATCAACGCCGACACCGACTGATTAGAGAGGTATCGGATATGATAACCAACCGCCGTAAATTTTTATCAGAGGACCTTATGCCGGAAACGGAAAATAACCCATCCGCTGATAGCCCGGAGGTTCAAGCTCCCGTTGCCCCGCCCCCTGAAGAGGGTAAGCCATCGGGACAATCGGCGGCACGCCAACAACCCTAAGAGACCTTGGCTTCGATCGCCATCAGCGCCTTTGCGATCTTTTCTAGCACCTTAACGCCGCCCTGCTCCATCCAATGAGCACCGATAGCATGCTCATTTATCTCAAGCATATGCACCGAGCTTGGCAACACCATTAAGATTTCGGAGACTGTGGCCGGTAAATCGGCTGAATCGCCCTGCTTAACAGACCAATACTGAGCGATGTGCAAACCATGCTCATAATTTTTACGCTCAAGCATTACAGGTTGACGAATATTTTTCTCAAGCATAGGTAGCCAATACGCCCAGCACGGCGTGCCGTCCGGCGCTTTTACCGGACTAGCCCCCACCGTTAAACCCAATTTTGCGGCCTCCAGCCGCAAAGCCGCCAAACGCTTTTGCGCCTTGCTTGGCTGCATTAGCATCACAGGCCCCACCGCCATAGCAACCACTAGCAAAACAATCACAACCGGCCACACAGCTATTCCTCGCCAGCTTGCATGGCTTCTAAAGCCTGCCAGCGCTCAAAACAGACCTCTAGCTCATCCCCCAACTTCTCCAAAGCACCTAACTTCTTTGCAACAACATCAGCTTCTTGTTGATAAAAATCGGCGCCAGCCACTTCGCCCTCAGCCGAAGCAATACTCTGTTCTAAGGTTTCAATTTTAGCCGGCAATAGATCAAGCTCACGCTGAAGCTTATAGCTCAGCTTTTTAAGCTTCGCTGGCATAGGGCTTTCAGGTGCTGGGGCAGTGTTTTTTTTGGCTTCAGCCGCATCAGCAACTTTTTGCTGCTTTGATTTAACACTTTCTCGTTCTGGCCACTTGCCACCTTGGCGCAACCAATCTTTATAACCACCAATATACTCGCGTACCGCACCATTACCTTCGAAACTAATCGTGCTGCTTACCACGTTATCCATAAAGGCTCGGTCGTGACTTACCAGCAACAACGTGCCTTCAAAGGCTAACAATAATTCCTCTAGCAGGTCTAAAGTTTCAGCATCCAGATCGTTAGTCGGCTCATCCATAACCAATACATTAGCCGGTTTACTGAACAATTTAGCGAGTAAAACACGATTGCGCTCGCCGCCGGAAAGCGCCTTAATAGGTGTTCGAGCTCGCTCCCCAGTAAACAGGAAATCATTCAAGTAACTAATCGCGTGGCGCGGCTTACCGTTTATTTCAATAAATTCTCGCCCGCCGGCAACATTATCCATGGCATTTTGTTCTAAGTTCAACTGATCCCGCAGCTGATCAAAATAAGCAACTTCGATCTTAGTGCCCATTTTGACAACACCCGACTGCGGAGCAAGCTCGCCAAGGATGATTTTTAGCAACGTACTTTTGCCAATACCATTCGGACCAATCAATCCAATTTTATCGCCTCGCACAATACGCGCCGTAAAATCATGAATAATAGGCCAACCGTCATAAGCAAAACTCACAGACTCTAACTCAGCAACTATTTTCCCCGAGGCCGAATCTTGCTGCATATTGAAGTTGGATGTTTTCATCTTATCTCGGCGGCCAGCACGCTCGACACGCAACGCTTTTAAAGCGCGCACTCGACCCTCGTTGCGTGTTCGTCGCGCCTTAATTCCCTGCCGAATCCACACTTCTTCTTTCGCCAAGCGCTTATCGAATTCGCTGTTATGCTTTTCTTCTTCGGCTAGCTGACGCTCTCGGAAAGCCAAGAAATCTTGATACTTACCATCCCACACACTCAACATACCGCGATCTAGCTCGCCGATGCGATTAGCAACGTTTTGTAAAAAAGCGCGATCGTGCGTAACAAAAACAACGGCGCCACCAAAGCTAGCCAACTCTTTTTCAAGCCACTCAATTGCTTGTACATCAAGGTGGTTAGTCGGCTCATCGAGTAACAAAATATCAGGGTCGATCACTAAAGCCCGCGCTAACGCTGCGCGACGGCGCCAACCACCCGATAAGTCCTGCATTCTAGCTTCGGCGTCAAGCTCAAGCCGCGTCAGTACAGTTTCGATACGATTATCGATAGCCCAACCATCGTGCGCCTCAATAATTCCCTGCAATCGAGCCATTTCATTGAGCGCCTCATCAGTCATCACTTCTGTCGCGGCATCATGAATCAGTGCGTGGTAGCGCGTTAAGCTATCGGCCAGTTCAGGCAAGCCCTGCGCAACAAAATCATAGACAGAGGTCGTATCAGCATCCGGTAAATCCTGCATCAAACCAGCAATGCGCATACCATCCACATGCCAAGCGCTTCCACTATCGGCCTGAATAGAGCTATCAATTACTTTAAGGAGCGTAGACTTCCCCACCCCGTTTCGGCCGACCAAACACAGGCGGTCGCCGCTGTTAAGCAATAAACTTAAGGAATCAAAAATGACCTGCTCGCCGTAGGCAAGGCAAAGGTTATCGAGTTTTAACAAGCTCATATTTTTCTCTCACAGAAATGCGGGGCGCAGTTTGCCGCATGAAGCGCATAAAAATCCACGTCTTATGCAAATAAAAAAGTGGCAAGTCCGCCATACATGTTCAACAATGAATAAGTAGTCACTCACATTATTGATAGGGGACACCAGCTTTGGGTAAATTGTGCCAACCACCATACAAGCACATTCTTTCTTGGTGCACACACGCTCTAACATTCAGCGCAGCCATATTTTCCGCGTCCAGCTTCGGGCAACCATTCCCAGAAGGTTTGCAATCCCCTGTAGTGCACAACAATGCTCTGGATGCCGCATTTACCGAGCAACCACTGCAAACACCCCTTAGTAATTACCCTCAAATACGCAAAAAAACAACGCCTGCCGAGCGCCAAGGCGAACGCTTTGCCTATCAAGCAGCCAAAAACGCCCTCAAGAAGCGTCAGTATGCGGCAGCACAAGCACACCTAGACACACTAAAAAACTATCCGCTAAAACCCTACATAGAATACGCGCTTATTGCCTCGAAAGTCGCGCAACTCCCTTTAACCGACGTGGAAAACTTTCTAACGTCCTACCCCGACTCGCTCCTCGCCGACAAACTAACAGGCAGTACACTTTACTTTTTGGCAGAGCAAAAACAGTGGCAAGATTTTAACCGCTATTACACCTCTGGATTTAGCTCTACAGCAATGCAATGTCGCAGCACGTTAGCCCGCCATCATACAGGTGACCTGACGGCATTGGATGACGCAATAACACTTTGGAATGTGGGCCGCTCACAGCCTAAAGCCTGCGACCCACTTTTTGCCCTACTCAAGCAAAACAATAAATTGACCGCAGACCTTCACTGGAGCCGTTTTAACAAGGCAATCCATAACAACAAACAGTCCCTAGCGCGTTTTATAAAGCGCAGCATGAATAGCCAAGAAGCGCAGCATGCCGAGCTGTATCTAAAAGTAAGGTCCAACCCCGCACTCGTCACGCAGCGTAAGCTCTTTGCCGGCTCTGGTTCGCAGATACAAGACATTATCGCTTATGGTACTGCCAAGCTTGCACGTACAGACCCCAAGCTAGCATGGCAGCACTGGGAGAAATATGAGGCACAGCATCTATTCAAGGCCGAAACCGCCACCTCAACCAAACAACAAATCGTCAAGTACCTCACTCGCAAAGGTTTTCTCAGCGAAGCCGAACAGCTCCTCAGCTATTCGCATTCACTAAGAGAAACATCCTTAATAGAGAGCCTAATCAGAGAAAACCTGGAACAACTTAACTGGCGCGCCGTAGCCGCAAATATTCCATTACTTTCGGAAGAAGAACAGCAAAGCGACCGCTGGCGCTACTGGAACGCCCGCAGTCACGAAGCGCTTGGTAATAGTGAATTTAACAGCAAAGGCGCTTACGCTGAACTCGCCACCAGTCGAAGTTGGTATGGGTTCTTAGCCGCTGATCACTTAGGTATCGATTACCAACTGGAAGATGCCTCCACCCCAGCCAATACTTATCTAAAAAATAACTTAGCCGCGATGCCCGCAATGCAGCGCGCCAAAGAACTCTGGATTATAGGCGAACAACAACAAGCTAGGTCGGAATGGTATTACGCACTCAAAGCTCTCGATGCCGCTCAATTACTCGCTGCCGGCGAGCTAGCCAAAGACTGGGGCTGGTACAACTCCGGCATTGTCGCCATGATCACCGGCAACCTATGGGACCACCTTACGCTTCGCTTCCCGCTGGCCTATAACGATGAGGTCGCACAAGCCGCGGCCAATAGCCAGCTCGATCAGACCCTTATTTACGCAATTGCTCGCCAAGAAAGCGCCTTCGCCGCCGATGCCGTATCACACGCGGGCGCCAGAGGCTTGATGCAGTTAATGCCCGCCACAGCGAAACAACAGGCCCGACATTCCGGCGTTAAAAATCACCGCACCCAAGATTTGTTTACACCTGCACATAACATCAAACTTGGAAGCGCTTATTTAGGCAAACTTTTACACGAATTTAAAGGCAATCGCATACTGGCCGCTGCGGCTTACAATGCAGGTAAACACCGCGTAAAACGCTGGTTAAAAACCCCGCAAGCCGACACACCTACCGACGTATGGGTAGAGACCATCCCCTTCCGCGAAACGCGCCATTACGTCCAGAACGTTATGACCTACGCTGTCATTTACAATTATCGTATCGAAACAGATACTCCAAGAAAAAATGAAAATAAAAATGACACAAAAAGCCGGCTATTACGTAACAACGAAGCAAACATAACCCTGTAGGCTATGCTGATTAAATAGAAATAAAAACCGACAAATTAACCGTCGGCACTTTCATCATTCTGAATCTGCAGGGGCAGCCACGCATGCAAAAGCATTCACTAACGCCAAAGAGCCTCAAGCCGCCAGCCACCATCACCCTTGATGATTGGTCGCACGTACGCGAAACAGTTAACATGCTCTACTTAGCCGTCTGCCAATTAGAAGCTACGATGGCAGACAGCAATACTTCCGTCGACACCTTAACGCAATCGTTTACCACTCTGGCATCACACACCAACGAAGTCAGTCAAAAAATACAGAAAGTTGCCAACCCTGACGAGTTAAACGCCTTCAAAGATGATATTGTAGAAACCGCTGCGCAAATGAACAAGAACATTAGTTCATCCGTACAGGCGTTTCAATTCTATGATCGCGTTTGCCAACGTTTAGACCACGTGGCTCGCAGTTTAGAGAAAGTCTCAGGGGTAATGAACGACCATGACTCATTGCACGAGCCTAAAGAATGGCACCGTATTCAACACGACATCAAAAACAGCTACACAATGGAAGCTGAACACGTAATGTTTGAACATATAATGGATGGCGGTAGCATTGAAGATGCGCTGAAAATTTATCAGCAGTATTTTAATCACTCAACATCGCATCCTCGTGATGACGTCGATGATGTTGAATTATTTTAGTTGTTAGATTTTAATGACAAATCCCTTATTTGCTCGGCAGGCCATATTCAATAAAGACCTGCAAGTCTGCGCCTATGAACTTTTATTTCGAGGCGATCCCGCAGCCGACTCATCAGAATTTGATGGCGATAAAGCAAGTTCTCACGTACTGCTGTATGCCTTTGGTGAACGTCGCATCGAAGATATTACCGGCAACAAAGATGCTTACATTAACTTCACGCGTAACCTTCTTGTTTGCCCGCCACCACTGCCCGCCTCCCAGCTAGTCATTGAGGTATTAGAAGATATAAAACCCGACCCAACACTTTTAAAATCATTGGGCGAACTTAAAAAACAGGGCTACCGCATTGCCCTGGATGACTTTCTATTAACCGAGCACAGTAAACAACTTTTACCCTTTGCCGATATCATTAAGATTGACGTTCTTAGCTTAAGCGAAATAGAAATTCGTGAACACATGTCAGCGCTCAAACATCTCAAAGTTAAATTTATCGCAGAAAAGATTGAGACGCATAACATGTTTAAGCTGTGTTGCGAGCTTGGTTTTGATTACTTTCAAGGTTACTTCCTTGCAAAACCACAAGAGGTCGCCGGTAAAAAAGCGAAGCAAGGCACCCAATCTATATTACAGCTTCTAGCAAAGATCACCGCTAACGATACCGATTTCAAAGGTGTTGCTCACGTCCTTGCGTCCGATCCTGAACTTAGCTTTCGCCTTTTGAAAATGGTAAATTCGCCAGTATTTGGCTCGGGGAGAAAAGTTGAATCACTCTGCCAGGCAATTGCTCTTGCTGGCTTAGACCGCATTCGCAATTGGGTCATATTTTTATTATTAGCCAGCAACAGCCATAAACCAGCCGAGCTGTGCATTATTAGCAGCACCCGCGCGAAGCTTTGCGAACTACTAGGGCAAAAAACAAAGACTTGTGATTCAAGCACAGCATTTACCGTAGGTTTGCTGTCCATGTTAGACGCACACCTTGACACCCCAATGCGTACAATATTGGGGCAACTAAACCTTTCCTCAGATATTAGTGATGCGCTCACAGGGAGCAGTGAAAACGCCTACGGCTTACTACTAGACACCTGCAAAGCGTTAGAAAAAAGCGCATGGAGTGAAATCCCACTAGAGGCGCTGGCAAAAATTAATATTACCGAAGATGACATAAGTGAAGCGTACACTGAAGCACTCTGCTTTGCGCAAGACTCCAGCGCATAAAAAGCCGGAATCTAACCCGCTAAACCGCCGAGAAGCGACCTATTGTCAGCTTTACATTCTTGAAACACAAAGGAAACCCGGCGATAAACACCCCAGGTGTGACGCAAATTCCCCCCTAGTGGTATAGTGCCTAGCATTACGCAAAGAGGCACCGTATGGAAAACTTACTTATTGTTTTAGCTGTTCTTTTTATCGGCATTATTATCATGGTTAACCTTGCCAAATGGTTTGGCCCTAATGCCAACACACCAAGCATGAAAAAACTCAGCCGCTGGATTTTCCCATTACTCGCCGCGGGCTTTGTAATCCAACTCATCAACCATTTCATCAATCAATAGCTGCTTACCCGCAGCACATCAAAAACAGCTCTACATCCTACAAATAGTGCCAACGCCAACGAAGCCCGCACAAGAAATTAGAAAACTTCAAATACGAAGAGAAACTAGGCTATTCACCTTTCACGCAGACATATACCGAATTTGTCGACTCACCACCCTGAAATGGATTATAAAAAGACACCACGTGCGAATCGACGCCCGCAAATACCGTTTTCAATAAAGTTTCAAAACTCGCTTCTGGTAGATTTTGCGACCACATAGCAAATACACCACCCGGTTTTAGCTGCTCAGCCATAAGCCCTAGATTTTGAGTGGTATAGAAGCTCGCATTAGCCGCATTTAAGAATTCCGTCGGTGAATGGTCAATATCCAAAAGAATCGCATCAAATTTTTTGCCATCATGATTGGGGTCAAAGCCGGAACTAGGGCTTGTCGCAAGATCGAAAAAGCTGCCCAGCACATAACGATTTCTCGTATCCGCATTCAGTATTTTTCCGAGCGGAACAAGCTCTTTTTGGTGCCAGCCGATAACAGCATCCAATGCATCAACAACAAGTAACTCGGTAATGCGCGCATCTTTTAACGCCGCCACAGCGGTATACCCCAGACCCAAACCACCAACGACTACACTAAGCTTGTCGCCTTGCACTGCAGCCAAACCAAGTGTCGACAGCGCTTCTTCAGCCTCAACGAACATACTCGACATGAGAAATTCATCGCCGAGCTTCACCTCATAAATACCTCTATCACCGAACGCAGGCATTTGCCGCCTACGAAGGGATATCTCACCTAAAGGAGAGGCCTGACTATCTATTTCTTCGAATAATGGGGGCATAGCTGCTTTGTCCTACCGGTTTCACGGGCAGTAATTATACAGCCTACGGCATTGGCAGGATACGCACGACAAAGGTTCACATGAATACTGATCAGGCCTAATTCAACCCTAACCCAGAAACCTCATCATTGAAATGATGAGTAAAAATAGAATAAGCGACGCGACCACTTTACACATGAGTGAATCGGCCGCCAAAAATGGGCTACCGAGCATAAGGGACGAGGAAACAATATTTCATCCACTAATGCTTGATCTCGGCCTCCTTACCTTCGTTGCTCAAAGCGTTACATGCCTCGGCATGCGCCCCTTTAAGCGCCTCGATAAGAAAGTCGATCTCTTCGCCTAATTGGATAAACTATTATTGCCTCGCCCCTAACGCCGGCAGCCGAAGAATTACATGCAAGGCGTACGAGGCAGCTGTAATATTTGCCCTGCGCTTCTCGCTAACGGAGAATTAAAAGGTGCTTCACCGTCTTTACCCGCTGTAACTTTCACATAATCGATCAAACTTTGGCCGGCAGCCATACCATAATCATTTATCGCGCTACGTGATTCAGTACTGTAATCAGCCTTTAAATCACGGGCTGATGCACCAATGGTCACAGGCAGCATTCCTTGAAAAGCAGAGTCAATCTCACAATTGTCTTTTGCAAATGCAACACGCCCGTCGTTACTGGTAAAAAAACCATCCGAAACCACACTTTTATGGAGGTTATTCAACCACTCATCAAAGGCATCTTGGGGATTATTTTTTCGCGTTTTAATCACATCACTAGCAAGAAAAACATTATCCTCCAGTAGCAAAGTTGCACCTACGCGAACAGATGCAAATTCTTTGTAATAATTATAAAAGACATTATTAAAAAGATGTGCGGAACCTCGGCGAATCAAAGGTGTGCGGCGCCCAGTACTGCCAGCAGCTTTATCGCCAGGGCTACCCGTACTGTGAAACTCTTCCGATGTTAAAAAGAGGTTGTGATGCATTGTTGATGTGATTTGCTCGTTAATCACACGGCTGTCACTTGAGCCGTGCAAAGAACTTCTCACAACATCAACTATTTTATTAAAGGAAATGGTCGCATCGTAGGCACCCACTTTAATATCAAAAGCCGAATCACCACTGTATTTAAAGGTGTTTTTGTGAACCCATATATCATGCGACTCACCGGTCATACGCAATAAATCTGGATCTAAACCATGATCTTCTTCATGGTAAGCCCCCTCCATTAACAAGTGCGCAACAATAACGCCAACCGCTTTATTAGTGGATTGGCCACCAGAGTCGGCGCCCACTTTAAAACCATTAAAAATAAATTTGGCATTACTGCCCCGCCCATCTAATGTTGTATTCGACACAATCATCTCATCGCGAATAGGCAGGCTTGCATCGTTCAAGCGCTGATTAAAAAAGGTCGTTAAACAACTACTGCTATTCACACCATGGTTTGAGCACCACAAATTGTGATCCATACACTCAGCTGTTGTCGCATTATCGAGGGCCGATAAAACATTCGGGTCGCTGCAATGCAGGCGATACATACCAATATCACCACCATTAGCATAATCATTTTTATCAAACACAATCCAATTATGGTCGGTAGAATTAATAGCATCTTTAATTTGTTGCTCTGGCATAGCCCCAGAATTTTTCTTAATAACAACCAGATTACTGTTACCACTAGGATCGTATCCGCCGAGAGCCTTCGCGCCATAACCCACCGCACGCCCCAAAGAATCGGACAAGCATTTAACAATGGCTTGCTGCGAACCCAAAGTAGACTCATCCCAATTGGTGTTCGGATTAGTCACCAAATCCAAGCAAGCGGCCGATATTTCACCGGTAGGCGGCACCTGAACACTCGAACTACTTCCGCCCTGCTCGCTAGAAGTGGCGACAGAGGACGAAGCGACAGCGATGCTCGATACCGCCGCAGCCTCAGAACTACTGGATACATTGTTACCCCCGTCACAGCCAAGAAGGCAAAGTGTGACGAGTCCTGACAGGGTTATTTTATAGGGGACCATTAGCGAGAGCCTTAAATTACGAGTGAATGTTTTGCTACCTTATTCGGGCTTAAAAATCGGCTGCGCAGTCAAACTGCGACAACCATCATTTTGG
>NZ_CEXWTU010000171.1:0-11006 GCF_982758155.1 Marinagarivorans sp.
GCGATGATGTTACTGCTGAGATTCGACAGGAGCATGTCGGTATGGCGGCTTCTCAGGTAGCGGCATTGCAACCCGTGCGTGATGCGCTTTTGCTGCGTCAGCGAGCTTTTGCCGCTACCGGAGGTCTAGTCGCTGACGGAAGAGACATGGGAACCGTTGTTTTTCCTTCTGCACCCGTTAAGTTTTTTCTTACTGCAAGTGCGCAAGAGCGAGCAATACGTCGAGTTTTGCAGTTGGAAAAATTGGGTGAGAAAGCCGATAAAGCGAAAATATTGTTTGATATTGAGGCGCGAGATAAACGTGACCGCGAAAGGGCTAGCTCGCCATTAGTGCCGGCAGCCGATGCAATATTGCTAGATTCGACAGAAATGTCCATTGATCAAGTTTTTGAACAAGCAATGTCTGTTATAAATAAAGCGGGCTTGCCGTCATAAACTAAGTGCAGTCCGCAAATTACAAAAGGGTGTTTGTGAAATGGTAAAAACAATTTACGTGTGGGCTGTGCGGTTATTGATGTTGGTGTGGTGGCTGTTTCTCGCACTGTTCGTTACCAAATTTTATCTCGACAATACCGATGTGGTGAGCGTCTCCTTTATGCATTGGACGATGTCGGAGATTGCTGTATCTACCTTAGCTTTTGCGCTGCTCAGTGGCGGGATGGTGTTGTCGTTATTAATATTGTTACCCTGGGTTTTTGTTCTGCGAATTAAGCTTAAGCGTCTCGAAAAGCAGCTTAATCGAAGCCAGGCTTCGCTTAATGCAATCGCAAAGACGTAGCTTTAACTATGGAAACTAACTCTCTTCTCATTTTCCTGCTCTTCCTTAGTGCTTTAGCGATTGGTTATCTTTTGGCAAAAAGGCCATTGAATCTAAAGGGTAAGATGGGCGCGAAAGCTTCACGTGTTAGCTTGGATCGTTACCGCGAAAGCTTGAACTACTTGATTACTGAGCAGCCCGACGCAGCCATCGATGCCTTAACGGCAACGCTGGATGTTAATGAAGATACCCTAGAAACCCATATGGCGTTAGGGGCTATGTTGCGTAAGCGGGGGGAGGTAGATCGTGCGATTCGAATTCATCAAAATGTCTTATCTCGGCCTGGCTTAACTAAAGATCAGGATTTACAGGCTCGTCTAGCGCTAGCCGAAGACTATTTAAAAGCGGGATTGTTTGATCGAGCTGAAGCGTTATATAGCGAATTAAGTCACGTTGATGAAGCGGGCATTGCAACTAAAGCCTTAACGCGCCTGGTTGAGGTTTACCAGAGCGAAGGGGAATGGTTGCAAGCTGTTGTGGCTGCTGATGCATTGTCTCAAACTGATGCTGGCGACTATTGGCGCCGTTTACAGGCGCAGTTCTATTGCGAAATCGCTGAGCAGTCGCTCTCTAGAAATTACTACGGCGATGCTCAAGAGGCGCTGAATAAGGCTCAAGTACTGGATGTTGATTTAGCCCGAACACTTATTCTGAAAGGGCAACTAGCACTTGCTCAAGGGCATCGTCAGCAAGCTTTTGAGTTATTCAGGCAAGTCCCTTTAAATTTCACGGCACATAACGCACAGGTGTTACCTCTTCTGATTGAGGCTTATACGAAGGCCCATAAAGCCGAAACACTACAAGCTTTTTTGGCTGGGCTTTATCGGCAGCAGCCGTCTGCTTTATTGTTGCCGGAAATGGCGCGCGCAATGGCCGAAAAAACGACTGAATCTGACGCCATTATTTTCTTGATAAAAGAGCTGGAGCAGTGGGCGCATTTGGAATCACTGAGTGATGTTCTGGGGATTTTACCGGTATCCACGTATCAGCAGTTGTCACTGGAATCTTTGCTGGGTATTGTCGAGCAGCGATTGCAGCAGACGCAATCCTATGAGTGTCAAAGCTGTGGCTATTCCGGTCAGGAGCATCATTGGCACTGCCCCAGCTGTAAGAGCTGGGGCACTGTTATCTCAACGCACTAGTTTATTACGGCGTTCATTTACTCTACCGTGGGTGCATGAGAGGCTAGATCGTCCCGTATTATATTGCCGCACTCATCGATAAAAAACGGCTGTACTCGTCCCTTTTCTTTTCCCGCTTTTCGGATCATTGCTTCTAGGTACTCACTGTGATTGTTGGCAAATCGCTCGCAGTGCGCACTGCCTTCGTCAAACGTGATGCGGTAAATCGTCGGCTCAGTGGCGCCGTCGCAAATCATGTAATCGAAGCTTTGGTTGTAATGCGCTATAAGTAGCCCGCTGCTGGGGAGTAGCAGCTCGCTATTAATCATAGTTTTGTGAAACTCAAATTCTTCAGCGATTTCTTTGAGGTCGTCAAAATAAATAGCTGCCCAGCCCGACAGGTGGCCTGCGGAGCGCCCGCAGCGATGTAGAAAGTGCACATAGTTGGCGGGAAACCTCAAATCAAAAAAAGCTTCCATGACTTTAATTTCTGCGAGGGGTACACCTACGAGGTCATGACTTTGGGCCACTCCGAGCTTACTCATCAGTTCAGTTAGTTGTTGGAAGTGCATAAGCTCTCTGTCATTTAAGTAAGGTTGCATGCTTGCTAAAAATAAGATGCGTCCAATCTGAGGCATATTCTAGGTGAAGTTGGTGTGCTGTCCAGAATATTCAGATAGTTGACGCCTTCAATTTGTCAGACAGGATTACGTACTGAGTGACTATTTATTGTCATTATTTCGTGTATTTTTGATCCCGTCTTCGCATATATATCGCAATTTGTTACGAGGTCGGTTTTCTACAATAAATTGATCTTAAAGATATGGGGTAATGTGCTGGGTGGTGAGTGTTTTTTAATCAAGGGGAGGGTAGACTTAATCTTGTAGCAACTCTTAATTTTACTGGAGGGGATATATGAACTCCGTTATGTCTGCAGGGTACCAAGGTATGGTGCAAAGCCAGCAATCAATGCAGCGCTATGCACAAGATATTGCCTCAACCAATACTGATCTTCGCCGTGACTCGGCGTCAAGCTCCACATCGGCACCGCCGAGCCAATCACCACTCGATGCGCAAAGAGGCCAGGGGAGCGACGCAGCTCCTGTTGCTGAAGTTCCGGCATCGCAACAAACGCAAATTATTAATGATGACCGTTTGGCGGCCTCTGATGGCGGTAGATCGGCAACGGAAAACATTGTTGCGCTACGCCAGCAAGAGCAAATATTCACGGCCTCAGCCAGTGTTGTAAAGGTGGGTGCTGAAGCTGTTGGAAGTCTAATCGACGATTACAGTTAGGTGTAGGCTAACTTAAGAGAGGGCATCAGGATGATATCTTCAACTGCAACTGCGCCATTTTTGGCGTCGTCACACTTGTCTGCTGCTGGCCATGTGCGTGACGCAGTCACATCTTCGAATTCGTCCCTTCAGCCACTTACTTCGGCTGAAACAATGACTCAAGTTCAGGCTTTTCAGTCGCAAGAATTACAGTCAAATGGTGACAAAAATACACATTTGAATACAGCTGAGGCACCTCTGCTTTATGGCGTCGATGGAAGACTTACATCACATGCTTCCACAGGCGATTCCTCTGAACGTGAGAATAATTCGATAGGGTCTCCGGATGAAAGGCAAGCCAAGCAAGCGCTTAAGAGTAAAGAGGAGCTGCAATCTGAAGTTGAAAAGCAGGAGGTGGTTCGTGAATTGGCAGCACGAGATCGAGAAGTGCGAATGCACGAACAAGCCCATGCCTCGGCTGGAGGTGCATACGCCGGAGCACCAAAATACCAATTTGAGCGTGGACCGGATGGGGTGAGTTATGCTGTCGGTGGCGAGGTTGCGATTGATGTGGGCGCTGCTGCAACGCCAGAGCAAACCATTGCAAAAGCTCAAATAATTCGGCGTGCCGCGCTTGCCCCTGCTGAACCGTCGCCGCAGGATCGCCAGGTTGCTCAGGAGTCTATTCGCATGGAGGCTGCTGCAAGGCAGGAGCTTCAAACCGAAATAAGAGCGGATGAGGAGGAGGTTTTAGCTTCGAGAAATCAAGTGGAAGGGACTGACGAGCCGGCTTCTGGGTCGGTAGTGAAAGAGGATGCCGATGCTAATCTTGCGCTGGATACCCAGCAAAACGTAGACCGTCGGGCGATCAGCACTTATATGCAAGTAAATACAGACATAGGGCTGTCGTCGCAGCCCCTTTTTAATGCAACAATTTAGGCTCTTTTTCGTCGCAATACACGGGCTTCGCCCATAAGAACTAGGAGCTTGACAATCAATGCGGCATTAAGAGCTCCGCCAGATTTTTTGGGGGCGGGTAATGCGGCGGTTGTGCGCGGTTCAATTTTAAGAGGTTGTTCATCTAGGTTGTCGGCATTGTTAGCCGTGGCATCAGTAATAATAACGTTGTAGATGGTGACAAAGTTATCACCTGATGGGTTGTTTTGCGGGGTGTTCTCGTAGTCTTGAAGGGGGACTTTTGTGCCGATGCCTGTACCGCCGGTCTTAGCGTCTACGTT
This sequence comes from Marinagarivorans sp., assembly GCF_982758155.1. Lineage (NCBI taxonomy): Bacteria > Pseudomonadati > Pseudomonadota > Gammaproteobacteria > Cellvibrionales > Cellvibrionaceae > Marinagarivorans > Marinagarivorans sp. The sequence goes on from NZ_CEXWTU010000171.1 coordinate 4,451, forward strand.
CTCGATGTTTAGTGCTGCGATGGCATCGATAGCGGACATGCCGTCACCAATGACTTGCCCGAAAACTGTATAGCCACCATTAGCATAATCGAGGTTTGCGCTATTATTACCGAGATTGAAAAACCATTGGCTAGTCGCGCTATTAGGTGACCCTCCACGTTTTGCCATTGAAATAGTGGCTCGAATATTGGAGTAGTGCGCTTCATTGACTACTTGCGGATGGGTTGTGATGGGGTTAAACGTTACGGATTCTGTAAGATTAAAGCCTCCTCCCTGAATCACAAAATTTTGAACCGATCGATGTATCACTGAGTCTTCGTAGGCTTCTTCTTCGACGTACTGTAAAAAATTTGCAACGGTCTTTGGTGTTTGTTCGTCAAAAAGAATAACCTCGAAGTTTCCGTGTGAGGTTTGAAACTGAACTGTTGTTGCGTAGCTATCAACGGCTAAAGCCATGGAGCCTAAGGCGCAGGCGACTAGGGATGTAAATTTAAACATTATAGAGATCCGTGTAATTCATTTGAAAGCGTTATATGCAACGGATAATAGCATGCTCGTTATTTTGAACGTGCACAGCTTTCACGAAAATTATAATTTGAGAGCTTGCGTTATTTGGGTAGCTATAGCAGCTGGTGATGCGTTGCTTATTGATATTGTGAGGTTGGCGTAACGCTGATATAGCGGGCGTCGCTCATCAAAAAGTGCTTGGAGGGTTTGCCCCTCTGGCTTTGCTAGGCCACGCTGAGAAAAATCGCCAATACGTTCTTCTATCGTGCCAAAGGGTGCATCTAAAAAAACGATTAAGGCTTGCTCTGCAAGATGGTTAAGGGCATTTTTGCTATATACAGCGCTTCCTCCTGTGGCAATAACACTGCGAGAGCTTTCAATGGCTAGTAGCGCTTGTGCTTCCATTTCGCGAAGGCGAATATAACCCTGTTCATCCAGTAGCCTCTGTAGTGAGTTCTTTTGTTCCTGTTCGATTAGTTCATCGCTGTCGATAAAGCCATAACCGAGCAGCTGTGCGAGGATATGGCCTACTGTACTTTTACCGGCACCAGCCATACCTATCAAGACAATGTTATTTTTTGCCATGCTCCTGCCCATATCCCCCCGTCGGTGCTTTTTAATGTGTTGATATCATTTGGCGCGCGTGAGCAAGGGCTTCATTTGAGTCTATAGGCCCGCCAACCATACGCGAAATTTCGGCAATAATATCATCTCCGCTTAACGCCGTTATTTCTGACCGTATTGTATCTCGCTGTTTGGTTTTTCTTACGTTTAAGTGGTTGTGAGCCTTGCTGGCGACTTGGGCGAGGTGGGTTACGCATAAGACTTGTACTTTACTGCCTAGCTCGCGTAAAAGTGAGCCAACAGTATCGCCTGTGGTGCCACCAATGCCGGCGTCGACTTCATCAAAAATTAATGTGGGTGTGGTCTGGATGGCTGCAGTGACCACTTGTATTGCTAAACTTATACGTGAAAGTTCGCCACCTGAAGCCACTTTTTGCAGTGAGCCTGCTGGCTTACCCGGTATGGTTGAGATGAGAAACTTAACGCTATGGTTACCATATTGGCTTGGTGCATTATTGGCTTCGAAGTCGATAAAAAAGCTCGCGTGCTCCATATTCAAAGCTTTTAAGCGCTGGTTGATGGCTTTGCAGAGGCGCTTTGAGGCTTTGACTCTATCTCCATGGAGCTTGTCGGCATTATCTGTGTAGGCCTGGAGTGCTAGTAAGGACTCTTTTGTCAGTATCGTAATATGTTCGTCACTGCATGCGAGTCCCTCCAGTTCGGCGATCAATGCTTGGTGGTGTTCGTACAGCGTGCTGGGCTGTACTTTATGTTTACGTGCAACGGTATAAATAGCTGAAAGACGCTCTTCAATATTGGCAAGGCTGCACTCTTCCTCGCTATAGCTCTGTGCGGTGCCGTCCACATTATCTATGGCTTCTTGAACGTTAATTAACGCTGTTTTGAGCATTTCACAGGCATCATTAAATGATGCGTCATGCTTGATGAGGGATTGTAGTTGTGTGGTGCACCAATGCAGCTGTGTTTGTATGCTTTGCTCGCTATCGCGACCACAGTGAATGATGGATGCACAGGTTTCTTTCAGTTCTTCGGCATTGGATAGTCTTTTTTGCTGAGCTTCTAAAGTTTTAACTTCATTACCTTGAAGCTCTAGGAGTGTTAGCTCATCGACTTGGTACTTTAAAAGTTGGTATTGAGCGCCCTGAGAGTCTGCGATTTCTTGGGCGGATGCCAATGCTTGTTCTGCTTGCCTCCAGTGCTTAAAGGCCTTGTCTGTCGCACTGGTTAAGTGAGGGTAGCTGCCAAAAGTGTCCAGTAAGCGCCGTTGTGTGTTCGGGGTAAGTAATGCTTGGTGTTCATGTTGGCCGTGAATGTTAACAAGTTTACGGCCAAGTTCTTGGAGTTGTGAAAGGGTGGCGCTATGGCCGTTAATTGAGCAGCGAGAGCGCCCTTGAGGGGTTATTATTCGTTTAAGAAGGCATTCATCGCCGTTAATGGCAATGTCCTGTTCCTCTAGCCATTTCTTAATATGGGGCTGCGCGCTAAGGTCAAATAGTGCGGAGACTTCTGCGTTTGCGGCGGAGTCATGAATGGCTTCGCCGCGGGCTTTATTGCCAATGGCCAACCCTATGGCATCAAGCAGTAGCGATTTTCCAGCGCCAGTTTCCCCTGTTAAGGTGGTGAGGCCTGGCTGAAACTCTAAATCGAGACTATCAACGAGTGTGTAGTTGTGTACGTCAAGGTGGCTAAGCATGGCGGCTCTCCGTAAATGTATTGGTTGTTTATACAGTACTTTTGTTCGCTTTACCAAGGGTTCGTGTTATCTGTCGCTTAAACCCTTGAATCGCTTTTACCTGCCCCCATTAACTCTTCCACTGAAAAGTACTTTTTGTCTGAGTTCGCCCTAGGCGAGCTTACGATTACTGAAACAATTTAAACGGCTGGTTAGGAGATGCAATTGTGAGCCAAGATCCTTCGCAAACACAAACAAATGAAACAGAAGCGCTAGAAGACGATCAAGTCGAGTTGAGCTCTGTTGATACAGCGGCGCCAGAGTCCATCGATGTGGCTGCGCTGCAAGCTGAAATTGAAGCTTTAAAGAATGAAGTTGCTGGTGCCCAAGAGCAGGTCCTGCGAGCTTCTGCAGAAATGCAAAATGCTCGCCGTCGCGCACAGCAGGATGTAGAGAAAGCACACAAGTTTGCCTTGGATAAGTTTGTAGGCGACATGTTACCGGTAGCCGATAATCTAGAGCGCGCCCTTGAGGCGGCCAGTAATCAGCAGGGTAGTCTCGAAACTATTATTGAGGGTGTTGAGCTTACCCTAAAGTCTATGGCCGATGGCTTGAAGCGCCATAACGTTGAAGCGGTGGATCCTGCTGGCGAGCCTTTCGACCCTCAGTTACATCAAGCGATGTCGATGGTGCCGGACCCTAATGTTGAACCAAACACCGTCATTAATGTTTTCCAGCGCGGGTACACCTTAAATGGTCGCCTAGTGCGCCCTGCGATGGTTGTCGTCAGTAAAGCAGAATAAAACGATGAGTTGCGGTTGAAATATTAGCAACAGCGCCAATATAGCATGCATGCAGTGGTGCGCCGGTTTCGGAAAAGCCAGTGGCGTAGATGGTTTATGCACTTGATCCTGATTAAGTTAGCATGCCTCAAATAAATTTTTAAACACAGTTAAATTTTTAACGCTGTAAGCAGCGGTAAAAGTAAGATCAGGCGAAGGCCTAGAGGAGCATATTATGGGTAAAATTATTGGTATTGACTTGGGTACAACCAACTCATGCGTTTCTGTTTTAGAGGGCGGCAAGCCAAAAGTCATTGAGAATGCAGAGGGTGATCGCACGACACCATCCATTGTCGCTTTCGCTGAAGATGGCGAAGTGTTGGTTGGCCAAAGCGCAAAGCGTCAAGCTGTAACTAACCCTAACAATACTTTATTTGCGGTTAAGCGTTTGATTGGTCGCAAGTTTAAAGATACTGTTGTTCAAAAAGATATCTCCATGGTGCCGTATAAAATTGTCGGTGCAGACAATGGTGATGCATGGGTAGAGATCAAAGGCGATAAAAAGGCACCACCACAGATTTCAGCTGAAGTCTTGAAAAAGATGAAAAAAACGGCCGAAGACTATTTAGGCGAGGCAGTAACCGAAGCGGTTATTACTGTTCCTGCGTACTTTAATGATTCACAGCGCCAAGCAACAAAAGATGCCGGTAAAATTGCAGGCTTAGATGTTAAGCGTATTATCAACGAGCCAACGGCAGCGGCATTAGCTTATGGCATGGATAAAGCTGAAGGTGATCGTACAATTGCTGTTTATGACTTGGGTGGCGGTACATTTGATATCTCAATCATTGAAATTGCGGATGTTGATGGCGAGCACCAGTTCGAAGTTCTGGCGACTAATGGCGATACGTTTTTAGGTGGTGAAGATTTCGACTTGCGTTTGATTGAATTTTTGGCTGCTGAATTTAAGAGCAGTAATGGCATCGATTTACATAACGACCCGTTAGCACTGCAACGTTTAAAAGAAGCGGCTGAAAAAGCAAAAATTGAGTTATCTTCAAGCCAACAAACTGAAGTTAACTTGCCGTACATCACAGCTGATGCAACGGGACCAAAGCATTTGGTTGTTAAGTTAACTCGCTCGAAACTTGAGTCGTTAGTTGAAGATCTTGTAAAGCGTTCACTCGAGCCATTGAAAACTGCGCTTGCCGATGCCGATCTTTCTGCCAGTGAAATTGATGATGTGATTTTGGTCGGCGGCCAAACGCGCATGCCTATGGTTCAAAAGTACGTTACAGAATTCTTCGGTAAAGAGCCGCGTAAAGATGTAAACCCTGATGAAGCTGTAGCAATGGGCGCGGCCATTCAAGGCGCCGTACTCTCTGGTGATGTAAAAGACGTATTGTTGTTGGACGTAAGCCCTTTAACTTTGGGTATTGAGACGATGGGTGGCGTAGCTACTCCTTTGATCGATAAAAATACGACCATCCCAACCAAAAAGTCACAGACTTTCTCAACGGCAGACGATAACCAAACTGCGGTGACTATTCATGTTGTTCAGGGCGAGCGTAAGCAAGCATCTGGCAACAAGTCTTTGGGCCGTTTTGACTTAGCTGATATCCCGCCTGCACCTCGTGGCATGCCGCAAATCGAAGTGACTTTTGATATTGATGCTAACGGTATCTTGAATGTTTCAGCGAAAGACAAAGCGACAGGTAAAGAGCAATCGATCGTTATTAAAGCTTCGTCGGGATTGAGCGATGAAGAAATTGATAAGATGGTTCAAGATGCTGAAGCCAATGCTGAGGCTGACCTGAAGTTCGAAGAGATTGTGACCAGCCGAAATACTTTGGAAGGTTTGATTCACGCGACCAAGAAAACACTTGAAGAAGCTGGCGATAAAGCGACTGAAGAAGAAAAAACAGCAATCAATGAAGCAATTGCCGAGGCTGAGGTAGCGGTTAAAGGTGACGACAAAGAGAAAATGGAAGCGGCAACTAAAAAGCTGACTGACGCTTCTGGTACTTTGGCGCAAAAACTTTATTCTGAGCAGCAAGCGGCATCAGGTGCTGGCGACGCGGCTAGTGAAGCTGAAGCAAATAATGCCGACGACGGTGTTGTGGATGCTGAGTTCGAAGAAGTTAAAGACGAGAAGTAAATAAATGCCCTGCTTGCAGGGCATTTTTCCGTCATAGTGCGCGATAGCAATTGCTATTTCGCTTTGAATTTTAGAAGCAGGGTATAGCCCTGCTTTCCTTATATTTAACCGTAGGCAAGATAGTCAGACATGTCGAAGCGAGATTATTACGAAGTGCTGGGCGTTGCAAAAAGCGTCGACGAGAAAGAGCTTAAAAAAGCGTATCGCCGCATTGCTATGAAGTGTCACCCGGATAGAAACCCGGATAATGCTGAAGCCGAAGAACAATTCAAAGAAGCCAGTGAAGCTTATGAAGTGTTATCGGATTCTCGCAAGCGAGGCGCTTACGATCAGTATGGCCACGCTGGCGTTGATGGTGCAGCCGGCGGCGGCCATCACGGCGGCGGTAATGGTAACTTTAGTGATATTTTTGGTGATGTTTTTGGTGACATCTTTGGCGGTGGTGGCGGAGGCGGTCGTCGTGGCGGCCCAGCTCGCGGCTCCGACCTGCGTTATACCTTAGACCTTGGCTTAGAAGAAGCTGTTAAAGGCACTAGCGTAAAAATTAAAGTGCCAACATTGGTTAACTGTAAGCCTTGCTCAGGATCCGGCGCCAAGCCTGGAACACAACCTAAAACCTGTTCTACTTGTGGCGGTGTTGGCCAGGTTCGAATGCAGCAAGGCTTCTTCCAGGTTCAGCAAACATGTCCAACATGTCGCGGAAAGGGCAAGGAAATTGGCAGCCCTTGTGGGTCTTGTCAGGGGCAGGGTCGCGTAGAAGAAACCAAAACTCTTAGCGTTAAGGTTCCACCTGGTGTTGATACGGGCGATCGCATTCGTTTGTCCGGTGAAGGTGAAGCAGGCACTGATGGT
>NZ_CEXWTU010000172.1:0-11003 GCF_982758155.1 Marinagarivorans sp.
GCTGAAAATTAATCCACGATGGTTTTTATTTCACCTTGAAAGGGCTGGTGTTTTAACCAATGCTTGATAAGACTCGAGCCGTAACTGAGCAAAATCTTTCACGCTGATTAGGTAGTCAATTTTGTAAGTGGGATCTGGTACTACTTTTGCGTTAGGGTTTGCGCCTTTCTTTAATAGGTAATTGAAGAAATCAATATCAGGTACAACCGCCGCGTTATACAAACAAGAGAAACCATTGGCGGACATTGTATTAATGTTAACCCCCGCCTCGATCAATAATTCTATTGCCACCTTATTCTTCACATTTATATTACACGCTGCTGTTAATGCGTTTACGCCATGCTGCGTGACTAGCTCTTTGTCGGCATCCAATAGCGCTTTAAATATTTCTGTATTTTTAAGTATTAACGCAAGCTCTAACGCACTCAGGGCGCTAGCGGTGGGCGGTTTTACATCACACTTCTGTGTTATGTATTGCGTAACTTTTGGCAGGTTGTGGGTTTGAATTGCGTTAATAAGGTCTGAATATTGGCATTGCGCCGTGGCATAGGACGAGCTAGTAATACTAAGTGCAATAATGATATTTTTTAACATGACATTCACTGTGTTGTACGCTGATGTTAATGGTTAATCCGAACTATCCGTTAAATTACTGACGATAAAGCCGCTGCGAATCCCTCTTAAATACCCAATTTCAAGTAAAAGACCGACAGACAACAATGCTCCAATCATAATGCCTGTGCCGTATTCATAATGATCGACGATGACGAGCGCGGCCAGTGATAGCACTAAAGCGGTAGATGTTGCTAAGACTGCAGGAAGCGTTCTAATAATGATGACCTGCTTGCAGAATGTACATTTAATACGCGCTGGATTAACGGCTGAAAGTACAGCAATAAATGTGGGTGGTTTTTTACAGTTGGAACAAAATTTCATGGGGTTGCTATCCGGTTAATCGCCTGTTTCTTTTAGCTACCCAGCAGCAATACTCTAGGTAGTTATGATGCCTGCTCTTTTTTGTTGGCAGTGCGTAAAGGAGTCTAAGCGAAAAAGCGGCATTATTGATAGTGGCATTTAAAAAGGAGGGGTTTTAATTTTTTCTGAGCGCGATGTGTTTGATCGAGGTTGGAGCCAAGGGTTGTGATGGCGGGTATCCCATCAGTACGGCGTTGGTGGATTGTGTCTACCGGTGCCTTCCCTTGTTTTACGCTTGTGGCGCATTGCTCACGGGCTGCTGGGTAAGCGCTGCCTGTGCTCTGCTGGTGTTACACAGTATAAGTAAAAATCTGCGCTATAAGATTGCTAAAAATCTCGATGGTAGGATTTTTTGGCAATATTATGCTCGTTATTATTAAAATGTTGGCATAATATGCTTTGTTGGTGATTTTGGTTTTTACCTGAGGGTGGATGTTGTGAATTTAGACAGTTACGATCGTCAGATCTTGTTGGCTTTGCAGGCTAATGGCAGGATGACGAATCAGGAGTTGGCGGACCTGATTAGTTTGTCGCCTTCGCCGTGCTTAAGGCGGGTTCGGCAGCTTGAGGAGAGTGGGCTAATTGAAGGCTACCGTGCTCAGCTGAATGCGAGAGCACTGGGTTTGACGCTCATGGCGTTTATTCAAATTAGCTTGGATAAACATTCCCCTGAGCGTTTTGATGAGTTCGAAGGCCTTGTGGTTACCTTTCCAGAGGTACTTGAGTGTCATCTAATTGCCGGGCAAGCGGCCGATTATTTACTTAAAGTCATCGTCAAAGATATGGATGATTATCAACAGTTTTTGTTGCACAAGCTTACCCGTATTGAAGGCGTGAGCGGTGTGCACTCATCCTTTGTTTTAAAGTCGTCGCTGCAGCATGCGGCTTACGCAGTTTAACCTCTGTACTCAGTAGCCCTAGGAGCTAATATTGATGGACAACGCCTTAATTTTTCAGCTGGGAGATATTGCCGGCTTAGCGCAAAAGCAATTCCAAGAGCAGTACCAAAACATTGACCCCATTATTGGCATTAATCGGCAATTGCGTAAGCAGGGCTTTGCGATTGATATTATGACGATAGATTGTCCTGTTTCGCAAAAGCGAGTGACTCTGCTATTTGAAGACGCTAAACCGGAAAGTGCCGGTTATCAGTTTGGCGAAATCAACCAAGATCCCGGCAATCATTTTGAAACGATGCTTGTTGTGGAGCTTAACCAGCAAGGTTTTTACGATTTAATGTGCCGGGGGTTAGTTTCTTGAAGTGGCTTTGTTGTGTGAGCGCGGTGTTATTGGTGGGGTGTGCTAGTCGGCCGGCACCACAAGTGGTTTATCCACAGCCTATCTCGCTAAAATCTTGGACTGCGGAGCAGAAGCGGCAACCTGTGGCGCTGCAGCATTTACAGCGTAGCGACAGTAGCAGTAGCCATTATATTTTGTTGAATGGTGCCGAGCAGCCGCATTATCACGATAAGCATGATCTATCGGTCACGATTATTAAAGGCGAGAGCGTGATTAATTTTGAAAATCGCGCTATTGCCGTTGAGGCTGGTGATGTCGTGTTTATCCCTAAGGGCACTTATCACTGGGCTGAAAATGTGGGCGACGATGGCTGTGAAATACATGCTGTCTTTTCTCCAGCCTTTGATGGAAAAGATAAGCGTTTGGCGCAATAGTCCGTTATTTTTCATTTCAAGAGTCAGTAAATTATGTCCGGTGTTATTCAGAATCCTATTTTAAAAGGTTTTAATCCCGACCCTTCAATTTGTCGTGTTGGCGATGATTTTTATATCGCCACATCGACTTTTGAGTGGTTTCCCGGAGTGCAAATCCATCACTCGAAAAATTTGATCGACTGGACGCTTATCACGCACCCATTGAGCCGAGTGTCGCAGTTGAATATGAAGGGGCACCCTGACTCTTGTGGTGTTTGGGCACCATGTTTAACGTACAGCGATGGTCTATTTTATTTGATTTATACGGATACGCGCGCGTATCAAAATGATTTTCAAGTGCGGCATAATTATTTGGTGACAGCGCCAGATATTGAAGGGCCTTGGTCTGAGCCTATCTTTATGAATTCCAGCGGTTTTGACCCATCGTTGTTTCACGATAATGACGGGCGAAAATGGTTTTTGAATGTGCTGTGGGATCACCGACCAGAAGCCAATTTAAACCACCATCGCCAAGCAAAAAGCTTTGCGGGCATTTTATTGCAAGAATACGATCCTGCGAAAGAGGCATTAGTGGGGCCAATTAAAAATATTTTTAAAGGCTCTGATCTGGGGTTGGTGGAGGGCCCACACCTTTATCAACGCGAGGGCTATTATTATTTATTAACAGCCGAGGGCGGAACTTTTGCGCACCATGCGGCTTTATTTGCACGCAGTAAAACACTGGATGGCCCTTATGAATGCGACCCAGAGGGCCACTTTTTAAACAGTGCGAGCTCGCCAAGCAGTGCCCTACGGCGAAGTGGCCACGGTGATATGGTCGAGTTGGCAAATGGTGATTGTTATATTGCGCATTTAGCAGGCCGACCATTACCGTACCGTGGCCGTTGTGTGATGGGCCGCGAAACCGCGTTGCAAAAGTTACAGTGGAGCAATGACGGTTGGCCGCGCTTAGCGCAAGGCCATAAAGGGCCAGATTTACAAGTGCCAGCCCCTGCGGATTTAGCTTCAAGCACTTTAAATGATCAAGGCCGCCGTGCCGGTACAGTGCTCACACGGGAAGTGTTTGATTTTTCAACGGATCAACTCACGTTACATTACCAAAGCCCGCGCGTTCCTTTAGTGGAGCCTGAATTAAGTTATCTGGCCCGGCCGGGTTATTTACGCTTAGTGGGCCGCGAAGCGCCCATGAGCCTTTACGAGCAAACGTTAATTGCCCGTCGCCAGCAGGCTTTTTGTTTTACGGCGCAAACACAAATTGATTTTACGCCGAAGAATTTTCAGCAAATGGCGGGTTTAATCAGCTATTACAATACGCAGAAATTTATTTACTTAGTGGTAACTCACGACGAGACATTGGGGCGTGTGTTAGAAGTGATGTTGGCGTGCAATAACGGTGCGGTTCAATACCCGTTAGGGCAGCGTATAGCATTACCGAAAACCGGTGAAATTAAGTTAAAAGTCAGTGTGCGTGATGATCAGTGGCGAGGGTATTGGGCCACTAAAAATGATTATGAATGGCAGCCTGTAGGTGGCTATTTTGATTACAGTATTTTAGCGGATGAAGTTGGTGGCGAGCATTTCACGGGGGCTTTTATTGGTATGGCCTGCCATGATTTATCAGGGCAACGTTGCGTCGCCGATTTTAGCCAATTTATTTACAGTGAAGAAAACGATTAACGGGTACTCTTAAAAAACTAGGCGTAAATCTTTCGATTTACGCCTAGTGTAACTGCCTTTATTTCAGTTTTAAGGCAACGGTATGCAGTGTGACATCTACTTCCATAAAATCACGCGGCCCATTGTGGGGTTGGCCTTCACTCAGTTCTGCAACAAATTGTAATTTGCTGGGGTTGTTATTACCGATTAAGTGAGCCGGAATGGTAATGCGAATCCAGTGGTCTAAATGAAGGTTCGGGTCGATATCAATAAGACGCACTTGATTACCGTTGGTGCCAGTATCAATGCTTAGTGTGGCAAAACCATTGTGACGATCAAAGCGGTTAGGAATAAAGGTGCGATTTCCAAGTTTGAGGTCAATGATCACGCTTTCAACGGTGTTCCATGCGGGGAATAGACCGTCGTCATCACTAATACCTAAGCCATTTTCATGTTGATGAGTATCCTCATAATACTTATGCACAAAAGTGCGGCGCAAGGTGAGGTCGCCATTACAGTCATCGTCTGCAGCTTTTTGATTGTTAACCTGTAGGTCGTAGGTGTTTATATCGGATGATTTCAAGTCGGCATTATTAATTCCACCTTGGCCGTCAGGGTGGTTAATAAAGTCCCAGCCCCAATAGCTACTAGTGCTTGGGCCAAGTGCGATGAAATGATCGCCATTAATTACGGCGCCACACGTGACAGCATCGAAATTCATACCGTTACGGGTTGTGGATTCCACAGCCGGCGGCTCACCTATTGCTCCGTCTACCGAGGTGATTAAAATCGCGGACGCTGTTGCGTTGTCGACACTGGCATCAAGGGTGAGCGATAAATTACCGTCTTCTACCAGTATGTTACTTTCACTAATAGTATGAGCAACACCTTTACCGGATGTGGCAAACAGATCTAAACCATTGGCTAGGGTAATGCCTTCGGCGTCGATATCGATTAAACGCTGGCCGCTCGCATCGAAATAGTCTTCGACTGTGTAAATAGTGACATTGTAGTGGCCTGCGGTAACGGGTAGTTCCATGGTCCACTTACCCCAACGATTGGTGCGGTAAAGCACGTCGTCTACGGTGCCTGCAATGTCACCGCCGTTGGCTTGTGTGGTTTGCCCCTCACTAGCGCGCACAAATTTTTCGGGTGTGAAGGTTTGGCCGCTCGCGTCGGTGAAGTCTTCGTTGGCGCCAAAATTATAGGCGTAGATTGTTTTAAGGTTGCCCGCAGCGCTCGAGGAGCTGGCCATGGATGATTGCGTGCTTGATGACGAAGCGGCTTCGCTGGAAGCGCTTTTATCAGCCACAAACGTTACGAAGTAAGCGGCAATATCCTCGGCACAACTACCTGTGCAATCGGAAGGGCTAAAGGAGGGGGACGCGGGCATGTTAACTTCAATGTAATTCACTAAGTTATGTAGCGTGGTTCTCTGCAAATTATTGATGTCTATTTTGGCTACACCTGCGCCAAATACACCATTGCCCATATTCGCGTGACAAGCGCTGCATTTCTTCGTGCTGAAGAGCGCTTCACCCTGAGTGGCGTTACCGGTAAAGCTGACGGCACTGGATGCCGTGCTACTGGCAATGCTACTGCTCGAAGATGAGATGGCATCGCTAGAGGGGGCTACAGAAGATACGCTGCTGCTCGCTAGACTTGAGCTAACGGAGCTAGACGCGAGACTGCTGACGCTTGAGCTACTTTCTAAGCTGCTGGCTTCGCTAGAGCTTAAAGCGGTACTGGAGCTTATCGAAGAGGTATTTGGTGTGGGAATTTCGGGGGGGGTATTGCCTACGCAGGCAACGAGTGTGAGTGGCGCAAGGAAAAGGCCAAGTAATTTATGCATGGGTATATCACCTTAGGTTGCGGTAAATAAACAGCGGCCTCTATGGGCGGATTGGTGTTTTTTACGCGCAAAAACATTAAGTTATTGGTGTAACTTCTACCCCAGAAAGTTACAAATTTTGTTGATCCGTCAACTTTTATTTTAAGGGACGAGGTGATAATAATTTATCCAATTAGGCGATGAGATCGGTTTTCTTATCGAGGCGCTTAAAGGGGCGCATGCCGGGGCCTATATGGACATAGGTCATTAGGATAACGCATGGAGCAGTTATCGAGGCATGTAACGCTTTGAGCAACGAAGGTAAGGAGGTCGATATCAAGCATTAGTGGATGAAATATTGTTTCCTCGTCCCTAATGGCTCCGTATATTTACGGATGCTTTTTTTTGTTGTGCGATCTTATGAGATAACGGCGTATTGAACAATTAATACTCAGTGCGTTACGTCAGTGATTGTACCGATGAGGCAAAACGAAAAATATTGAGTATTGAGTTTATGGCGATGCCGTTTGCACGGCCCAAGCATAATGGCGGGATAAAATAAGCGGAAGGTAGTGCTGATCACTACCCTCGCTAAGGGGATGAGTGGGAATCAAGTGTGATGTGCGTCACGTTTTTGTGAGGCTATTTTTCCGTCCAGACTAAGGAAGCTTTTTCTAAATTGGTGCTGATATTCAGTTGGCCGCTTTCAAGTTGCTGCAGTATGTGTGCCTCGTAGGCGAGGTCGACAATTTCGCCTTTGCGGCAGTCCATGTTTTTGGGTGTAATACCAATCCAGCCATTTTTACCCGAGCGTTTTGTGCCGTATAGCGCGCGATCGGCAATGCCTATGACTTGTTCCCAACTGAGTGCATCGACATAATGCGGGTGAAAGGGGTAGGCGGCAAAGCCAATGGAGGCGGTTTTGTACAATGGTTCGGTGCGGCCAATATCGAAAGGCGTATTAGCTATGGCGGCACGTAGCCGTTCGACAGAAATCTCTACGTCTTCACGTTTTAAGTGGCGCATCACGACTACAAATTCCTCGCCACCCCAGCGGACGATGTAATCGGATTGGCGTAGAGCATGGCGCAGAACATCGGCGAATTGGATTAAGAGTTTATCGCCGGCATCGTGGCCATAGGTATCGTTAACCGATTTGAAATCGTCCAAATCGAGAATCACAAAAACCAACCCCGAGGTATTCTCGGCGGGTATACCTTGTGCAAATTGGCGCTGTACTAACGCGATATCTTCATGAATAAACTGATCGAGATAGCGGCGGTTGTTTAAGCCGGTTAATTGATCGGTAACGGTCATGGATTCGAGCTTTTCATTCAGGGCGGCAAGCTGTTCGTGGGCTTCTAGCAGTAATTCTTTTTCTCGGTTTAATTCTAAAGTGCGCTGCGCAACTTTATGGTCGAGTTCGCGGTTAATGTTGTCTTTCATGCGCTCAACTTCGCGCAGCTTAGTGACGAGCTCTCGTTCACTTTCGAGCTTTAAACGCGCATTTTCTAAACGCGCACGTTGGACATAATAAAAGCGTAGAATAATACCCAGCAATATCAATACGTAGGCTGTTTTAGCCCAGAGGGTTAACCAGGCGGGGGGCGTTACGGTAATGTTTAGTTTTTTTGATTTGTTGTTCCAAATGCCGGCACTATTGGCCGCTTTGATCTCCAGTTGGTATTCGCCGGCGTCCAAGTTGGTGTAGGTGGCACTGCGTTGTTTGTCGACCCAGTTCCATTCTTTTTCAAAGCCAACTAAGCGGTAGGCGTAGTTGTTATCTTCCGGGGAGCGGTAATCGAGTGCGGCGAAGCTAATGGAAAATACGGATTGTTGGTGGGTGAGTGTAATGTGCGATGTATGGTTGATATCTTGTTTTAAAATGCCGGTTTCGTCGCCAGCTTCAATCGACTGATTAAAAACGCGAAAGTCGCTCAGCACCAATGCGGGCGGTAGCCAGTTAGAAATGAGTTGTGACGGGCGGAAAATGACAAGCCCTTCTGAGCTGCCAAAAACCAGTTCGCCGGTTTTTAAGTGCGAGCCCGAGTCGCGATTAAAAAGGTTGCCGGGTAGGCCGTGGCCACGCGTGTAATGGTTAATCGCCCCGCGTGTAGGATCTAAAACGACGAGCCCTTGGTAGGTGGCTAGCCAAATTTGACCTGCAGGGTCTTCTAAAATACTACTCACGGAAAGGTCGGGTAGGCCGTCTTTTTCGCCAAAGCGAATGAAGCGCTTTTTCTGCCGATCAAAGAGGTTAATACCGGCACCGTCGGTACCGACCCACAGGCGACCTTGAGAGTCTTCGAAGAGGTTGGAAACCATATTGGAGCTAATACTCTCGGGATCGTTGGGGTCGTGAAGGTAGGGGGTGAATACGCCGGTTTCAGGGTCGAGCTTAAATAAACCCCCAAAAGACGCAATCCACAGGTTGCCTTGTTTATCCTCATAAAGACTACGTGTGTAGAGTTCGGTGGCCTTAGCGCCATTGATGTCATTCGGTAAATAGCGCTGGAAATCATCGGTTTCTGGGCGATAGCGGTTTACGCCTTTTTCGGTGGCAATCCACAAGCGCTTTTGGCTATCAAAGAGCAGCGCCCAAGGTTCGCGGCCTAGTAGTGAATTGGGGTTGCCTGGCTCTGGCAGGTAATGGCGAAAGGCACCGGTTATGGGGTCGCGGCGATTCAGTCCTCGATCCCAGACGCCTAACCAGATCTCTTCATTATCGCCATAGGTCATATCCAATATTGTGCTGCCGGATAAGCTGGCGGGGTCGAGAGGGTCGTGTGAAAAATGCGTGAAAGTATTGTGTGTTCGGTTGAGAAAACCGAGGCCAAAGCCGGCGCCGACCCAGAGGTTACCCTTTTTATCTTCAAGCGTTGCCAATACACCGCCGTCGGGTAGCGAGCTGTTATCGCGAGGGTCGTGGCGGTAGGTGACAAACTGTGAACCCTGTTCGTCGACGAGGTCGATGCCGCCGGGAAAGTAACCGACCCAAATGCCGCCGCTTTTATCTTCAAGCAAGCTGCGTACAACAAAATTACCCGGTGATAAGGGTTTGCCTTCTTGGTAGTGGTGGCTTTCTACGGATAAATCGATGGGTGAAATGACATGAACGCCTGTGCCGTCGCCAATCCAAATAAGGCCGCGGCGATCTTGGATAATATCCCATACCGAGTCTGATTTTTCTGAGTTGTTGTGTATGAAAGGCGTCGCCGTTCGGCTTTCTATATCAAATAAGCTAATGCCGGCGCCTTGAGTACCTACCCATAATCGATCTTGCTGATCCAACATTAATGTTCGAATTTTATTGCTGGGCAGGCCAGCCTCCCCTTGCTGCCAGTTAATGCCTTCGCCGGTTGCCGGGTTGTATAGGCTAAGGCCGGCATCTCTGTGGCCTAACCACCAGCGACCTTGCTCGTCTTCAGCCATTGCCGTAATCACGTTGCTGTTGTCGCGGGTGTGCTTTATAAGCCATGGGTTAGTCACGGCTACTGGCTCGAGGGTCTCGCGGTTAATAAGGAAGAGGCCTTCGCTGCTACTTAACCACAGCTGTTTTTTGCTGTCCTCAAAGAGGTAGTCGTAGCTGGGGTTGTCGGTAAGGCGTTTGACCTCAATGGTATTACAGTCGAATTGCTCTACGGGTGTATTGTAGTGGCAGAACCCTTCGCGCGTGGTTAGCCATAGTTGGCCGCTTTGGGTAATTAATAGCCGCTCCACCCAGTTGGACGGTAAGCCGGGTTGCCCTGAACGGTGGCGAAACGGCAGTAGTTCGTAACCGTTGTAGCGTGCTAGCCCTTTGGCTGCCGCAAACCAGAGATAGCCTTCGGTGTCTTGGGCGATATCGTTAATGTGGCCCATGCTTTCTAGTTCATTCTGCGCAATATGCGAGAACTTTAGTTGCGGCAATATATTTTGTTTGGCCTGCGCCCAAGGGGAGTGTAGAGCAAACGGTAGGCAGCAAAAAAGCAGCAACCCCAAGACGTGAATCTGGCGATTGAGTGTCATATTCGTTTACTCCGTTTGCCGGAAGTAAACGGTGAATCTGTGGTGAGCAATGTGCATTCCATTGGGTGCAGCAGCACCGGCCAGCCAATCTACATATTCAAGATAAGTTTGGATTTTATCAGCGAATTCGGGGTCGAGCTGCTTACCACTAGCTCCAAAGTATGACAATTATGCGCGCCCTTTATAACTAAGGCTAGTTCAAATTCTGCAACGAAAGTGGGAGTTATTTCAATTTAGTATAAATTGACCTCATTACTTTTGAGCGGAAGGGAGTAGCTATTAGGTCCATTTGCCCATAAATATGATTCCACGAGGTATTGACTCGATCAGCTTGTAAGCTAAAGCCGGTGAAGCTGGAGGGCAATAAATGCTTTGATGCCTGTGACGACCTTTTGATTACCTGTGCATAACTAGAATACTTTCGGCAATTTTTTGTGGCTAACGAGTGGCCCAATAATGAATGCAAAAAATGGGCAGCACGGCCAGTAGGGTTGAAAGCATGTCTGGCCAAGAGTGATATTGCTGATAGCGCATTAAAGCCAGGTAACCGATGAGGGATAGCGGCCAAAATAGGTAAACGGCACGGTATTGGAAAACCCCACCCAGCACCCGCCTTCCTTTATAAAGCCAAAATAAGTACCAAGTACAAGCGGCCGCGGTGGCAGTATGGGTGCTGTAATCCCACCCGCGTGATGGCCATAGGCTTAGCGTGCTGTCGGCAAACATGAGTCCGTAAGCAATACCTGCAAGCAGTAAAATACTGCAAAGCGCTTTGAGCGCCACTTTGGGTTGGTTGAGTTGCGCAGCCACGCTAACGAGCATGCAGAGGAATAAAGCAGGCACGTAGGTATCGGCGATAG